>NZ_JBQSYY010000005.1:0-272697 GCF_052379785.1 Halomonas sp. 72
ATAAGCTATGATAGCTTCAAAACTTGGATTCAATAAACAGTTGCAGCCCTGCGGTGTTTGTCAACGTAGTTGTCGCGTAGACCATTCATTTATGCAGCTTCCTTCTGCGCTACCTCAGGCCTTTCAGGGTTGAGTGTCACTGGCCCAACAGGCTGCCATTTTCTCGTCTCTTTTGACCAACGTTCCGGTTGTGCGGCTCGGGCCTGCTGATACAAGGCATGACGTTTGGCCAGAATATCCTTATCAAGACCTTGATGGCGTTCTGCTGGCGTCCCCCGGTGTCAGGATAAGTGTCGCCCCCTCTGATATTCTTTCTTAAACATTGATCAGGCGGCCTGTCTGTCACAGTCAGAACGCCAGCGTAAGACAGATCAAACAGTAGCGCAAACGTATCAAAGTACTGGAGAAAGAACTGACTCGTAAGCCCAGTGCGTTAGCCAAAACAGCTGTCTTGTTAACGCTGCGAAAAAAAGCAGCGGCGGTCTGGTGGGGGCGAGGACGAATAATTAGCACCCCTGATCGCCGATATGCCATTACGCTAATCAATAATGTCCGTGCTCAAGGTGCACGTTTAGCGGCCGCCTGCCGCAAACTGGGCATGAGTGCTCGGACATATCAACGGTGGGCGCGCAATGGTGAACTTCGCGAAGACCAACGGCTTTTGGTTGAGCGGCCGACACCTGCCATCGGCCAGACTATGCCCACTTGCCGCCGGAACAGACCGTGGTAAGGCTGTTCGATGAGGAAGAGCGCTACCTTGCCTTAGCTTACACGGGAAATGAAATACTTCACCTGACTAACCACTATCGCCGCCAAACTAAGCTTTTTCACGGTCACTGTAGACTCTGAGGTTCACTGACCAATACCGAAAACGCTATAAGCACTTCTACCTAAAGAGACGGTTATTGACCAATAATGACCGTTCCTGAACCGGTGATAACGGTATTGCCATGGGAGCCAGCACTACCCAACATCGCGGCGGGTTTTCCGTTGACAAATACGGTGGATGAAACTGCTTGAGTAATTGGGCTGCCACATGCGGATTCGTCGCCTAGCCTTGCAGCAAACAAACTGTCATAAAAAACATCCGGCGAGCCCTTTACCAATGGGTTTTTGCCATGCCCTGGTATAGGGCATGAGGTCATATCAGTAACACGTGCGGCTGGCTTTCCACTCATGATAGAGCTCCTGACGAGGGTGACGTTTATTGATTAAATCTAATAGAAAAACGTATAGGTAAAACGGTTAAGTGACATTAGCTCTCCTCCGGCCTTGCCTTTCCCCACTGCCCAATGCCTTCAGCAATCAAACTCAGTTGACGCACTACCAGAGCACCGGTCTCCTCGTCTCCGCCCGTTAACTGTCGGCGCTGGAACTCCCGCTTGATGCTCTCCCAACGTTGGCGCTCTTCGTCGTCCAACGTATTGCGCAGCTCCTTCAGCTTTAAAAGGTTCTCTTCAGCCCCTTGAGTGAGCAATTGCGCTTCACCTACGTAGTGGTCGTCAATGATGGCTTCAAGCTCACTCTCACTGAGAATAGGCGATATCTTTTCTGCCAGACGATTCATGTTCCGGTAACTGCCTTGAAGCCGGAAAGGAGGCTCGGTACGGTACTCATCAGCCTGGGCGCTGGAGGCGATATACTGCTGATTGACGCGTAAAACCACTTCGCGCACTTTGAACATGTTTTTCAACACGGCTACGATCTCTTCACGCTCAGCAGCGCTGTAATCGTGTTCAAAATCGGTGCTGGGAACCTCGCGCCCTGCAGCCACATCAGCAAACCGGTAGAAGTCGTCCAGCCCCCGTGTTGCCAGCGGCGCCAGCACCGTGTTGGCGCTCATCGAGTTCTCGATATAGGAGAGCGCGAACACCTCCTCCATACCGCTTAACACGTCACCCAGGTTATATACATCGGCGCGGTTGGCGAGCATATCGGGCACATTGAAGACATCCCCGCTTTCCGTATATGGGTTACCCGCCATGGCGATACAGAAGCGTTTTCCACGCATATCATAGGTTTTGGTGCGCCCGTTCCATATACCGTCAATGCGTCGGCTGCCATCGCATAGTGAGATAAATTTCTGTAGAAATTCAGGGTGTGTATGCTGAATATCATCAAGGTAGAGCATGACGTTATTACCCATCTCAAACGCCAAATTGAGTTTAACGAGCTCAGCGCGGGCAGTGGAGTGCGTAGCAGCTTCAGGATCTAGCGAAGTAACATCATGGCCAAGACTTGGGCAGTTGATCTTCATAAAGATCAGCCCCAAGCGGTTGGCAACATACTCCATCAAGGTGGTTTTACCGTAGCCGGGCGGAGAAATCATCATCAACAGACCGCTGTTGTCGGTACGCCGGTTATCCCCCACGGTGCCCATCTGTTTGGCAAGGTTATCGCCAATGATCGGCAGGTAGCTTTCGGTAATAAGCTTGTTGCGCACGAAGGAGTTGAGCGGTTTGGGCGTGTACTCTTCTAGTCGTAAGCGCTCGCGCTGCTCGCGGAGGATACCCTGACGCCGCTCTTGAAGCGCTGACCAGTCTCGAATAACGACCTGCTGGTGGTGACGTAACCGCTCCTGAAAATCATCTAATTGTAACGCCAGCTGCTGTTGGCCAAGCCGCTCGTGCTGGCCCAGCAGGCCCTCAACGGTGAAGGCTAGCTCAACGCTGTGCGGAACACTTTTAAGCCGGTCAGCGGTGTTGAGCATGGCAATGGCTTCGGGCAGGTAATGCAGCCATGCCTCTTGTTTGGCTTGCCGGGCATGGGCTTGAAGCCAGTGCGATGTGATCGTCCAACGTGCGCCGGGTTGGCCCGTGACAACGGCCAATGCCTCTTGAAAATGCGCATAGTGCCCTTGGCGCTGCATAGTGGTGATAAAGCTCTCCACCAAACTGGCAGCGTACTGCGTAACCGGAAAACTCTCGCCCTCTTCTGCCAGTTGGCGCACTAGATACTCATTGGCACTGGCCAATTGGCTCGGTGAGTAAGCAAGCTGATGCGTCTTAAGGAACGCCTCCAACTGCGGCTCAACCTCTTGCATCAAGGCGTGAATCAAATCGTCGTTATCCATGATCCGACACAAAATACCGGCTGACAGACAGCGTGCCCTTAGGTTGCGCGCAGCGTTTTCATCGCGCAGACGACCCGCCCAAAAGAGCATCGCCAACGACCTGGGCAGCGGTCCAAATCCAAGCAGCCCCGCGCTTTGGCGCGCAGGCCACAGCGTACGCACGATCAGCGCAGCATCATGATCATGAATGCCTTTCTCATAGCCTTCTCGGTAGCGTGGGGAGGCAAAATTGGCGATTTTTCGCTGCAGTTCTTCAATATCTTCGACATTGACCTGCTTGGCCCCCGGCGTCGACAGCGTCTGCATAAACAGATAGGCGAGGTACTCAGCGCGATAGACAGCGCGGCTTTCCGAAGGCAGCGACATGTTCCAGTAATCATGCAGCTCCGTTAGGCGGGGATCTTCAAGAGGCTCGTAATATTGAGTACCCGTCAGATGCAGCATAATGCGCTCATCACGGGGCACCAGCGTCAGATCAAGGTTCTGCTGGTTAACACTAAAACGATGACGCGGCCCCAAGCGAATGACGTTGCCACCGGATTCATAAATATCGGCACGGTCTCGCACACTGCGCATCGCTGCATCCTGCGACGCACGCAACCGCCCGGCGATATCATCCGCCTCAAGGTTGGCACCTATATTGCGCAGCTCATCCACCATGCTGCGCACTTTTCCCACCATGGCATCGGCGGCAAAGAAGCTATGCAACTCTTCCAGCGTTTCAAAGCGCTCCGTGCGGCGTGTAACGTTGGATAGAATGCGCTGACTGGCATCGGCCAAGGTGGACACACGGCGCTGGCGTTCATCCTGGAGCTGTTGGCGCCGCCCTTCGATGCTTTCATGAGCGCTTTCACGCTGTTCAAGAATCGTGGTTAGAAACTCATCGAACTCGCCGAACTGACTCTCCAGCTCCTGCAGTTGGTCGAGCATACGGGTCATTAGCTGGTCGCAATCGTCCGGCTCGCGTAACGCCCCTACCCCATTGGCAAGGCTTTGCTCGAACAGACGGATTTGCGCTGCAAACTGCGCCTGGGCTTCGGCACTGCCCTGCTCGCGCAGGCGAATCTCCGCTTCGGAACGCTGCTGGTTAATAGACGCATAAATACTCGAAATATTTTCGGTAATGCGCGTCTGCTCAATGGCATCGCCCCCCGACATGGAAGACAGCAGCCCTTGGATCATATCCAGTCCTGAGGTCAGCTCACGATAACGCGCGACATATTCCGCCAACTGCTGGCGGGTTTCTGCCTCACCCACCTGCGCCTTAAGCTCTGCCAGGGTTTCACGGTAGCCATCCAGCGCTTCAGGCTGAGCCAGAAAGGTAAAGGTCTGCTGTGTCAGCGATGCTTCAGCCTTGTCCAAGGCTTGTTCCAGCGTTTTCAGGCGCTCTTCGTCAAGGTAACGACGTTCTCGCAGCGCCATTAACCGCCCACGATGATCGCGCAACCGCTTCAGATAGGTCACGAAGACATCGGGCGCTTTCCAGCTGCTGGGTTTCAGCTCACGCAGTAAATCGGCCTGCTGTTTACCTACCTCATCAAGCGCTTGAGCGGTCTGAGCGCGGATAGCCTGTACTTTTTCGTATTCGTCGAGCATCAACTCAGCGGTATGCTTGAGTTGTTCGAGCGCCTTATGGATAGCGCTAAAGTCAGGTTCGCCAATCCAGTAAAACTGATTCAGCGTTCGGTCGACGCGGCGAATAATGGCGTTGAAATGCCGCTCGGTCGCCTGCTGTTCGCTGGATAACTGAACGATGCTGTTGAGCTCAGCGATACCGCGCACCAGTTCCGGGTTACCGATTCGCCCAAGCGGCGTATCGTTACGCACCGCGTCTTGCGCATGGAATCGCTCCGACATAAACGGCGTGGCCCAGACCTGGATGGGATGAACCAGCGTCGGCTCTTCTTCGGCATAGAATATCGCCAGGTGTCCGTTTTCAAGCAGTGCCACTCCGTGGCCAACCATCGGTGCATCCACCTGTTTACGAATCAGGTTATAGCGGTACAGCACCACCTGCCCGGTTTGCGGTGCATAGAAGACGTAAAGAACATCTTCACCATTAGGCGAGCGCACCATGCGCTTGAAACGTAGATCCTCTTCAGGCACTTCATAGGTGGTTAATTCGCCCGTATTCAGGTAGAACCCCGATGGGAAAATCAGGCCATGATTTTCCGGCAGCTCAATCACCGACCCCGCCATGGCATCGACACGCTTAACGTGTTGCTCAGCGCGGTTAAAAAGATAGTAACGCCACTGCTTTTCGCTAAAAGGCAGAATGCGGATAAGCAATACCGCGCCCAGGTCGGCGTATTCAAAGGTGGCATCGTCCAGGGACTGGGAGTCAGAGTCGACCGGATCGGTAAAGATGCCTTCGCCGCTACTGGTGTTATTTTCGATTTTGAATGTAATGTTACCGCGCAGATTATCCACGAACACGGCATCAAGAATATTCAGGTGAGGCGCGCGCCCCTGCTCCTGCAAATCGCGCCCCGCCTCTTGCCAGGCAAAAGCGAACCGCTCTGGAAACACCAGATCGCGTTCACCGCGATTATCGATATAACGGCTTACCTCACCCTGAGCCGTCAACTCCCACCGAAAAACCCGCACATCACTGAGCTTTTCACCAATCTGAAAAGCAATCAGCAGTTTGTTATTTAGCGTTACCAGCTGCACCAGCGTGGCGTGACTGTAGTACTGCTGCAGTTCCCGAAAGTCCCGAGTGAACTGCTCATCGGTTAAAAAGCTGTCCGTGAGAGGCGCTTCTGTCAGCTCTAATCCGTCTTCATCGTCCTTGAGATGGTAAAGCGAAAAAATATCGTTAGCATCCAAGGCTTTACGTAGCCCCAACTGCACGTTGAACCCAAATAAAATTTGGTCACCAATGCGCACCATGTCGCGAGCGATAGCGTTGTTTTCAGTACGCACCCGGGCACGGCCTAACAGCGCCATGCTGCTGCTTCCAAAAACGTCTGCGCGCGCTTCGTTCAACTGACCGACGGATGTATTCAGCTCACTGCCCTGAGTTCTCAGGCGGCGTTGAATGGTCTCGAATGCCGTGCTTTCTCTAACAATATTCTCGACCGACGACGGCTCCTTCGACATAGCGTCCTTCGACATAGTGTTCATCCTGAAAAAAGTGCTCAAGCGAAATAGCAAAGACCGCAGCGTGATGAACATGCGGTCTTGGGAAGGCTACGGGTTATTCGGCTGCATCATGCCAAGCAAAGCGGCTCTTGATGAGCCGCCTCTTTTATCAGGCTGATTCCGAGGACTTGCTCGACCCCATAGCACGGCTGGCAAGGCCTGCCAGCGTGGCTTGAAGCGCCGGGGACTTGTCGAGTACCCCCTGCACCGTCTTGCCATAGCCAAGGCCGGTGGCAAATTTTTCGAAGATATCGCCGTCGCCGCCAATCAGTTCGAACTTGGCGTTGTGCAGAGCCGCCGACATGACCTTGCCATTTTCGAGCATGCCCGTGCGCTGTGCTTCAATTTGCGCCATGACTTCCTTCTCATGAACCTCCAGGTTCATGCGGAATTCTTCAAAGTGGCGCGCCTCTTCAGACATGTTGTCGTAAGCACGCAGTTTCTCGACCAGGCCGTTCGCTTCGGCCTTAGCCATCGCTTCACGGGCCTGGGCTTTAGCGGTACCCAGCTTCTCTTCGCCCATTGCTTCCGCTTCTAGGCGCTGTTCAAGCACGCGCACTTCCGCCATACCTGCATCTTCATCGGCTTTTGCCGTCGCGGTTTTCACTTCGGCCAAGGCCATGCCTTCGCTACGCTGGGCGTGAGCGCGGGCTTCAAGTACTTGGGCTTCGGCCAAACCATCTGCTGCCAGCAACGCCTGCTGACCACGTGCCTGCTTCTCTTCGGCCGCAGCGCGCTTCTCGGCAGAATCCAGCTCCGCCTGAGCACGGATGATGGTCTCTTCGGCTTCAAGTTTAGAACGCTCAAACGCCGCTTCGGCTGCGCGCACTTCCTTGAGCTTGCTCTCTTCGGCAACCGCCTGCGCCGCCGTCAGGCTAGTGACTTTCTTACGCTCGGCTTCGGCGCGGTTGCGCACATCGTTGATGTTCTCTTCTTCTTCAGCCACATTCCGCTCAACGGCGATACGCTGGCTGGTAATATCGGCAATTTCTTTGCGCTCTTCTTCCAGCGCTTTTTCCATGCCGATACGCTCAATTTCTACCGCGCGCTCGCGGTTAACGTCTTCAAGCTCTCTGGCCTGACGGATCCGCACCTCCTCAATTTGTACGGCACGCTCGCGCGCCTTGGAGGCCATTTCAATCTGCCGCTGCTTGTTCTCGTCGGCAATCGCCAGCTCTTCATCCGTCTTGATACGCGCCGCTTCACTCTTGGAACGCTCCTGATGAAGCACCTGCTCGGCTTCTGACTCTTCACGCGAACGCAGGCTTTCGATCTCACGGCGCTGACGAGCCTCCGCATCGGCTTGGGTACGCTCAAGCTCTAACGCTGCTTCGCGGGCCGAGACATTCTTGCGCTGAATTTCGAGTTCCTGATCACGCTCCAAACGGTTGGTTTCAACATTGTGCTTCGCCGTAATTTCGGTGATGCACTTGATACCTTCAGAATCCAGAATGTTATGTGGATCAAGCGAGTTTTTAGGCGTCTGCTCCAGATAGTCGATCGCGACATCTTCAAGCACATAGCCGTTCAGATCCTGACCAATGGTTTCGACGATGGCATCACGGAACTGCTGGCGCTCATCAAACAGCTGCATGAAGTCCATCTTTTTACCGACGGTCTTTAACGCTTCGCTGAATTTGGCATTGAACAGCTCATTCACTGCATCGCGGTCAGACGCCCGATTCACGCCCACCGACTTGGCTACCCGCAGCACATCTTCGGCGGTCGCATTCACGCGCAGATAAAAGGCAACGCTGATATCGGCGCGCAAGTTATCGCGGCAGATCAAGCCCTCTTTACCGGTACGGTTTAGCTCAAGGGTGATGACGGAAATCTTCATGATTTCCGCACGGTGAATAACCGGCAGTACCATCGCGCCGGTGAAATACACCTTAGGTGTCGTCGAGAGATCATTGACGATCAGCGTCTCGCCCTGATCAATCTTGCGGTAAAACGCCTTGAACAGTGATAAGAGCGCCATGATAGCGACGACAATAACGCCAATGCCTACTAACAGCGGCATAACCCACGATAAGTCCATTTTCTTCTCCTACATCCAAGCAGTTAATCGGCTAAGCCGGTTTTAAAGTCTTTCTCAGGCATTACCCAGTAAGCGTCTTCGTCGGCGAGATAGTGAATTAGAATGGCGCGGTCGCCGCGCGCTAAGGGCGTATCACTGCGAATCTGTAATATCAGGTGGTCACCTTCGATATAGGCATCGGCTCGGCCCCGCGCTCTATCAACACTGCCAGAACGCACTGTACACAGCGTACCGGTTAAGCGCTTCTCAGCAGACAGATGCTGGGCAGGTTTAAATAGAGGGCGTAAAGGGCGAACCACAAAAGAGGTGACGAAGATGCCTATGGCAAAACTAGCCAGAAGTAAGACAATATGAAAAAGCCAAAGTAATAAACCAGGACTAAGGTGTGCGCCTAAAAGAAGCTCACCAAAATAACTAAATAACCAGCCGCCTAAAGCGACGAGCGTAATCACTAACGGCAGTGGTACACCCTGAAGACCCAGCGTTGCCAGCAAACCGCCGACCCCCATGGCGCCATCACCGCCCAAGTCTCCCTCTGGCACATCACTATCGACCATACCGGATAGCGAAATAAGCCAATAAATAACGGCAATGCTTAACAGCACGGTAAAAATGACGGTTGGAAAACCAGTGATAATAGAAAAAAATAGAGGCATGTGCCTGAGATTCCTTAAACAGAGCGTAAGCGCCACCACCAAGCGATGCCGCTCTAATAAATCCTTTTCGTATCGGTAAGGGCAGTGCAAAGCGGAAACGATATCGCACTGTTCAATGCAGGCAACCAATCCGAACAGCAAACGCTGAACACCCCCTAAAATCGACCAGACGAAACTACAGGAATGCTTATTAATATCAACAAATCAGTGGCTATTTGCGATATTGCTTACAAATGCCATAGCGAATGTCTTACAAAGAGATTGGCTTAAAGAGACTCTAAAAAAGTATCTGACATCAGCGATAATATGCCACCGTCAACTGCATCTGAATTTTCATTTTTTTGCCTACTCAAATGAGAGTGGGTGAATACTAGCAATTACTCAGACCATCCCTACTTTTGAACTCCTCTAAAATGGGGGGTATTACTGTCTCTTCGCTTATCTTAATGCTCGTTTTTATCGGGTGCTGTCCAAATCGGCACATCCTCACGTTTGGGTTCCTGCCAGTCCTGCTGCATCGCGCTATTCAGTGACTCCTCCAGTTTCATAAATAGCTCACCATAACGCGGGCTAAAGCTGATGCCGCCTTCGATCTCTTTCCAAGCCTCAAACAGTTCGTCTTCATGGGCTTCTTCATTTTGTACAAATGACCAAGTCATTTGCTTGGCCCGCATGGGATGTACGCCCATGGCCGATAGTGCATGGCCGCCAAGCTCTAGTGCGGAATGATACGTTTCACTCACCACATCATCGGCCCCGGCTTCACGCAGTTGATAACCATGCCCACGGTCAAAAGCGCGCGCCAGCACCCACACGTTGGGATAGTAGTGTTTTACGTGTTGAGTCATCTGTACAGCACGCTCACGATCATCAATGGCGACCACCAAAAGGCGGGCGCTTTCAATCCCCGCCCTTTCCAACAGGTCAGAACGGCTGGCATCGCCGAAGTAGCTTTTAATATTGATTCGACGAGAGTTTTCGATCTGCTCCAGCTCAAGATCAAGCACTACCATCGGGATATTATTGGCCCGCAGCAGGCGGCAGATGATTTGCCCAAAGCGCCCTACTCCCGCAATGATAACGGGCGCCTGTTCCTCAATGGCATCGGCATCTCGGCCCTCTTTTGCAACCAGATAGTGCGGCAGCACCAAGCGGTCATAAGCAATAAACAGGAGCGGCGTTAAAAACATTGAAAGGGCGACGACCAGCGAGAGCACTTGCGCGGTATCTGCTGGTATCACGCTGCTTTGTACGCTGTAGGTCAGCAGTACAAAGCCAAACTCGCCCGCCTGGGCCAGGCTCAGCGCAAAGAGCCAAAAGTTGCTTCCCTTGATCTTGAACAACCAGGCAAGCGCCAATAACACGACCGCTTTAACAGCAATGACGGCAATACCCAACGACACGACGGTGGCCCACTCGGCCGCCAGCACATCGAAATTAATGCCTGCACCAACAGTGATGAAGAATAGCCCCAGCAGTAAACCTTTAAAGGGCTCGATATTGGCTTCCAGCTCATGCTTAAACTCACTGTTGGCAAGCACGACACCGGCCAAGAATGCCCCCAGTGCTGGCGATAAATTCACCAGGCTCATAAGTGCTGCAATACCGATAACCACCATCAGCGCCGTGGCGGTAAATACTTCACGAAGCCCTGCGCCCACCACATAACGAAAGAGCAACGGCCCCAGGTAATACCCACCAAGTATCACCGCAGCAATGGAGCCTACCACCACTAGCGCATGGGTCCAGCCAGTCAGGTGCGCGACCAAATTGAAGCTACCATGGTCGGGCTCACCACCTGGTGCCCCCATTAATTCGGGCAGTGCTAAAAGCGGAATAAGCGCCAGCATCGGGATAACCGCTATATCCTGAAAAAGCAGAACGGAAAACGCGCTACGCCCGCCTTCGGTTTTCGCCAGGCCTTTTTCATTGAGGGTTTGCAACACAATAGCGGTAGAAGAGAGCGCAAAAATCAACCCGACGGTTAGCGCGGTTTGCCATACCAGACCTAACCACCAGGCAATCAGCGTACCTGCCGCTGCGGTAATGATTACTTGCAAGCCACCAAGGCCGACCAAGCGAACCCGCATCGCCCAAAGGCTTTTGGGGTCAAGCTCCATACCGACCAGAAACAGCATCATGACCACACCAAACTCGGCAAAGTGCTGAATGGTGTTGGTTTCCTGCCCGACCAAGCCAAATACCGGGCCAATGGTAACCCCGGCAATAAGATAGCCCAACACTGACCCCAAACCCAGCCGCTTGGCCAGTGGCACCGCAATGACTGCCGCCAAAAGGTAGATAAATGCTTGAATAAAATAGGCCGTCATACCGCACTCCTTAAACGAGATATCGCTATATTAGACGATGAGCGCCCGTTAATGCTTCGCACTTGATACGCCAGTGCCCTGCCCTTGCTGCACCAAATTACTCGTAGGGCTATTCCATCGAACGACTTGCTCTTTGAGTGACTTGCCCCTCGAACGACTTGACTTCTTCGCCAACCAATATATCGTACTAGTACACTAGTACGGCATTCAACTATTGGTGCGCGCATGCCTATATCCAGTTCTACCGATGATGTTTACCAAACTGAATTGATTAATTACCTTGTGGCCATTGATAGTTCTGAGGCCATGAATGAAGCACTTGAAAGCCTTCTGACGCCTGCAGAGTACCAGGAAATCAGCAAACGCCTGCAGATTTTTAATTTACTGCGTGATGGCGTACCACACCGCAAAATTGCTGAATTGCTGGGAGTCGGCATTGCGACGGTTTCTCGCGGCTCGCGCGCGCTAGGCACTTCTCACTCATTACTGGATCGCTGAATCATGACTATCCACGCCCAATCAGATGCTAGCCCGCGTCCGTTTACTCTGTCGCGTAAGCCCCACTACGTAACGCTTGCCGCAGACTGTGACTTTTTTGGCCTATTCAAAAAAATAGAGAAGCAGTTCGATACCTGTTACATGCTTGAATCGCTGGGTGAAGACAGCCACATCGCCCGTCATTCAATCATTGGATTTGATCCTGAATATACCATTTACGCGAATGGCCAAACGCTGACCATCGAGGGTCGTGCAGGCAAGGCCGAGCACTACTCAAGCGATAATCCTTATGAATTACTGCGCAGCCTGATCCCGCAAAATATTATTTCGCGAAAATATGCCGGTGGGCTAAGCGGCTATTTAGGCTACGATGCGATGCAGTATTTCGAGCCTACGCTTTCCTTAAAAGCCAATGATGACTTCGATACGTTTCGCTTTGGGCTTTATAAAGATGGGCTTATCCTCGATAAGATGACCGGCGAGGTAACCTACTTCTATTACGACCATAGCCGCTCTGATTTCCTGCAAACGCTTATCGACGCTGAGGATATCGAGAGCGACGACCTGAAAATTACCGCGCTTGGCGACACCATGAGCCAAGCAGAACACGCCGCAGCGGTCGCCAAGGTCAAGCAGGATATTATCGACGGCAAGGTGTTCCAGTGTGAAGTCGGGTTTAAAAAGCGCTTTCGTATCGAGGGCGATACGGTCGCTCTGTACGACCAGCTGCGCACGATTAACCCTTCCCCTCAGATGTACTACATGAAGTTTGGTGATCAGAAGCTGGTCGGTGCAAGTCCCGAGCTTCTCTTCCGCTTGCGCCAGGGTGAAATGGAAACTTTCCCGCTGGCAGGCACCACCACCCGAGGCCAAACGCCCCAGGAAGATACTCAGCTGGCCCGTACCCTGCTTAACGATCCTAAAGAGATTGCCGAGCACAATATGATCGTTGATCTACATCGCAATGATATTGGTCGGGTTGCCCAGTTTGGCACGGTCAAGGTGCGCAGCCTGATGGACATTAAGCGCTTTAGCCATGTTCAACATATTTCCAGCGAAATCGTCGGCATTATTGCCGAGGGCGAAGACATGTTTAGCGCCTTGGCCAGCAACTTCCCTGCGGGCACGCTTACCGGTGCACCCAAAATTGAAGCCATGAAAATTATCGATGACCTGGAAAACGATGGCCGGGGCCCTTACGGCGGCGCGGTTGGCCAGTTTTCGTTTAACGGTGACTGCACTTTTGCGATCCCGATTCGTACCGTGTTTGTCAACGGCGAGCGGGCCTATGTGCAGACCTGTGGTGGCAACGTGTTTGATAGTAACGCCGCCGATGAGTATGAAGAAATACGCCGTAAATTTGCCGGCACGCGTAAAGCCTTAGCCCCCTTTATGGATTCGGAGAGCCTGGCATGAAAGTGTTAATCATCGATAACTACGATTCGTTCACCTACAACCTGTACCAATTTATTGGCGAGATTCTCACCACAGAAAAAAACCGTGGCGCGGTCAATGATTTTGAGATTGTGGTAAAGCGCAACGACCAGATTCAATTTACCGATATTGTGGCGATGGCGCCGGACCGTATTATTATTTCGCCGGGGCCTGGCTCGCCAGACGACCCACGCTACTTCGGCGTCTGCGCAGAGGTCATCAAAGAGCTGGGGAAGACCACTCCGCTGTTAGGTGTCTGCCTGGGGATGCAGGGGATTGTTCATGTGTTTGGCGGCCAAGTGGTGAAAGCACCGCTTCCCATGCACGGCAAGATCAGCCCCGTTACGCATACTCAGCAGTCGGTATTTAAAGGCGTGCCGGACCAGCTTGAGGTGATGCGCTACCACTCGCTAATTGCTGATGCAGGTTCGCTACCCGACTGCCTGGAAGTGACCGCTGCGGTGGGTAGCCTGGAGGCGGCCCACTTTGAACAGCGAGAGCACTGGGAAGCCGCTGGGGAGTTCGAGCTGATGGGCGTCAAACACCGCGACTATCCGATCCACGGCATTCAGTTTCACCCCGAATCCTTTGCCACCGAAGGGGGTAAAGAGCTGATTGCCAACTTCTTGCTGGCATAATTCATCTTAAAACACGCCACAAAAAAAGCGGGAGGCCGTTTAATGACGTCTCCCGCTTTTTAATGTTGGCGAGAGGTTTAACGCCCCTTACCTTCATCGCCTAATGTAAATGAGGGCGGATCACTGGCTGGAAAGGTGTCATCAACCGTGTCGTCCACCCCTCCTTCCGTCCAGTCGCCATTGACGTTATCAGCCGAGTAAACCGTGTAGTTTTCAGCCAGTGTCCACTGACCATCACACTCTTTCAGGTCATGCCGTTCGACCCAAATACGGCTTCCCCCGGCCTTGAGTATCTCAACTTTTGTTTCAGCACTGTCATCTGAAACCGTGCCTAGCGCACTACCGTCCTGGGTATAAACGGTGGCATCTTGAAGATTATGCTCTGCCATCATAAGGTCCTCCAATGATATCCAAGTATCAATACCTTAGTTGGCACTTTCACGAAGGGACAAGGTGTTTTCAGCAACTTTACCTTATCGCAATTTTTTGATTCCCAAGTCTCCTTCGCTTATTTTGAATGTTTCCTGGCTAATCCATGCAAGCGCTTAAAAAGCCTAGCGTTTCGTTTTGGGGCGCGGCGCTTTTCCTCGCGCGGCTGGTTTACCTGCCCCGGGCTGCCCTTTACCAAAAGACTTACTACTACGCTTGCCTTGGGCTGCAGATTTTCCCCCTGCTGCGGTTTTTGCATTAGGGTGAGCTTTGGAAGTACCGGGCTTGCCCTTGGTGTTTGAGCGCGTTTTACTGCCCGCCGCTTTGCCAGCGCTAGCGGATTTTTCCCCTGCTCCCGGTTTTTCCTTACGTGGACGCTGCCCATTAGGTACCCGAGGCTTGGCTTTCGGCTTAGCCGGTTTAGGAGGCGCTGCACTACTGTCAGCGCTCTCCGTCAGGGCAATGATGGTCTCCACCTCTTTGGGCGTTAAATCACGCCAGTCACCCAGTGCCAGCCCCTTCAAAGACACATTCATGATCCGCGTGCGTATTAATTGGGTAACGTCATAACCGAAGTATTCGCACATCCGGCGTATCTGACGATTTAACCCCTGCACTAGCGTGACAGTAAACACAAAAGTGGACACTTTCTTCACCTGGCACTTCTTGGTGACCTGGCCAAGAATCGGCACACCCTTTTGCATCCCCTCAACAAATTCCTCCGTAATCGGCTTGTTAACCGTTACCTGGTACTCTTTTTCGTGATTGTTGTTGGCACGGAGAATTTTATTAACCAGATCCCCATTATTGGTTAAAAAGATCAGCCCTTGGGAGTCTTTATCCAGCCGACCAATGGGGAAAATACGTGTCCCATGCTTTACAAACTCAACAATATTGTCTTTTTCACTCGATTCAGTCGTGCTCACAATACCGACAGGCTTATTGAGCGCAATCAGAATAAAGTCCTCTTCCTCCTGGGGCTCAATTTCCTGACCGTTCACCTTTACACGGTCACCAGCCATTACCTGGTCACCGGTTGTCGCACGACGGCCGTTGATCCAGACATTGCCCTGCTCTACATAGCGGTCTGCCTCACGGCGCGAGCAAAGGCCGCTTTCACTAATATATTTATTGATTCGAGTCGATTTTCGTAATGACATAACACGCCGTAAGGCTAAAAGTGGATAAAAGCGCCGCTAGAAAGAGGAGCCAGGCTGTTCTAGAAAGGCGATTTCTTCATCGCTGGACGCTCTCCCCAATAGCATATTGCGATGAGGGTAACGACCAAAGCGGTCAATAATCGCCTTATGACGAACTTCAAAATCAAGATTGTTTTCAAGCCCAGGCTGGTCGAACAGCACCATTGCCTGGGCATGAATCGTTTTCGATTCACTATGCATATAGGGCATATATAAAAAGCTGCGCTCTTCAGGCGTTAACGCCATGTCGGCACCTGCTGCCACGGCTTCCTGGGCGAGAGCAAGCGCGAGCGCATCAAACGCAAACGCGCGGGCATTATCGCGGTACATATTGCGCGAAAACTGATCAAGCACAATAATTTCGGCCAGACGCCCCTGCGGTGTATCCCGCCATGTATAACATTCGCACTGGGCAACATGGCCGTGCAGCTCTCCAAAACGCGCCATGATAGCGGCGTCCATCTCGGCGTCTTTCTTAAACCACTGCGCCGGGGTTAGTTCATTAAACCAGAACTGCAACACCGCTTGAGCATCCAAATTCATTGCCGCCTCCTGAGAACATACATAAATGCCGCCAGCCGTACTGGCGGTATACGCACTTCTAATGTTGCCGCTAATTAACCCGTATTGCGCAGCCCCGCCGAGATACCTGCCATGGTCACCATTAGCGCCCGGGAAAGGTCGCCGCTGATCGCACCATCGGCGTCGCGGTTACGCTGTAAAAGCTCAGCCTGCAACCCGTGCAGCGGGTCAATGTAGGGGTTACGTACATCAATGGCCTGGCGGATCAGTGGCGTCTTCTCAAGCAACTCATCCTGCTCGAGTATTTCCAGCACCACGTTTTCCAACCGCTCAAAACGCTCGCGAAGCTTTTTGCCCAGGGCTTTTAAGGATGGTTCATCCACTAGCCGGTGCTCGTAGTACGCCGCAATGGCCACATCAGCTTTGGCCAGTAACATTTCCAACATATCCAGGTAAGTGCCAAAAAATGGCCATTGATCGCGCATGTCCTGGAGCAGCTCGCGTCCGCCGGGCTCTTCCAGGCGCTGCAGGAACGCTTCGCCACTGCCTAGCCATGCGGGCAGCATTAGGCGAATTTGGGTCCAGGCGAAAATCCACGGAATCGCACGCAGCGTTTCAACGCCACCGTCCTGGCGCCGCTTGGTGGGGCGTGACCCCAGCGGCAACCTACCGAGCGCCCCCTCTGGCGTTACCGCACGGAAGTAAGGCACAAAGTCAGGGTCCTCGCGCACCACGCCCACGTAACCGACGTGCGCAATGTGGGCGAGCTTATCCATCTCTTCGCGCCAGCGGGGGTCAGGCGCCGGTGGCGGTAGCAAGGTGGCTTCAAGCACCGCGCAAGCGTAAATTTCCATTGACCGCAGCGCGATATCCGGCTGGCCGAACTTGAAGCGAATCATTTCCCCCTGCTCGGTCACCCGCAAACTGCCGTTTACCGAGCCCGGCGGCTGCGACAGGATCGCTGCGTGAGCGGGGCCGCCCCCACGACCGACGGTGCCGCCGCGGCCGTGGAACAGGGTCAGGTCAACGCCGTGTTTTTCACACACATTCACCAGTGCTTCCTGAGCCCGATACTGCGCCCAGGCCGCCGCCAGTTGCCCGGCATCCTTGGCAGAGTCGGAGTAGCCGATCATGATTTCCTGACGGTCATTAATCAGTGCTCGGTAACCAGGCAGCGACAGGAGCTGTTCGATAACCGCACCCGCGTGATCCAGGTCGTTGAGGGTTTCAAACAGAGGTGCAATGGGCAGCGTGACTTGGCCACCCACCTCTTTCATTAACAGCGCAACGGTCAACACATCTGACGGTTCGCCCGCCATGGAAATAATGTAGGTACCCAGTGCCTCTGAATGCTCCTGGGCGATGACCTTAAAGGTATCCAGCACTTCACGACACTCGGCAGAACACTCCCAACGGCGTGGGATCAGGGGTCGGCTAGACGCCAGCTCTTCCAGCAGGAATGCCTGGCGCTGAGCTTCGTTCCACTCCTGGTAGTGTCCCAGGCCTAATGTGCTGGTGAGCTCTTCGATCACTTGGGCGTGGCGGCTGGCTTCTTGACGTAAATCCAGCTTGGTCAGTGTGACTCCAAACACGGCGACACGGCGCAGCGTATCGAGCAAGGCACCATTGGCAATGGTGTCCAAACCCACATCGCATAAAGAGCGGTAGCAGGCCAGCAGCGGCGCATAAAGTTGGTCGCGGGTTTCAATAATCGGCCCGCCATCGTAGTTGCGGCCATCCAGCTTCGCCTTGGCCCAGTCCCGGGTTGCTTCCACCTTGGCTAAAAGGCGTTTAAGCAGTTCGCGATACGGCTCGGCGACATCGCCCACTTCTGCTTTAAGTGCGCTATTGGCCTTCCACATGGAAAGCTCGGTTTTAAGCTGTTCCAGGTCGCGCAGGTAAAGGTCTGCGGCCATCCAGCGCCCCAGAAGTAGCACTTCCCGGGTGATCCGTGAAGTAACATTAGGGTTGCCGTCCCGGTCGCCCCCCATCCATGAAGCATAGCGAATGGGCGCAGCATCCAGCGGAAGGCGCTCACCGGCAGTATCCAGCAGTAAATTATCCAGATCACGATGGAAGTCAGGCACGGCTTGCCATAGCGAGTTCTCGATAACCGCAAACCCCCATTTGGCTTCATCAACCGGGGTTGGCCGCTCATGGCGAATTTCATCGGTATGCCATGCCTGGCTAATCAGTTCTTCTAACCGCCCGTGAGCGCGCTTACCGCGCTCAGGATAGTCGCCAGAACCTTCGATGGCGGTTAGGCACTCATCAATTGCGTCGTATTTTTGGATTAGCGTACGGCGAATAACCTCTGTCGGATGGGCAGTAAGCACCAGCTCCACCCGCATATTGGCGAGTGTTTCGACCAGCTTACGCGGTGAATTACCTGCCAGTTGGGCCCGCTCAAGCAGCCCGTTGAGAGTCGGCTGGGTGCCGGGTTTGTAGTCTTCTACACGGCGAAAACGTGCGCGATAGTGCTGCTCGGCAATATTGGCAAGATTCAAGAACTGGTTAAAAGCACGTGTAACGGGTAGCAGGTCACGCTCAGGTAACTGGCGTAAATACTCAATAAGTGCGCGCTGCTGGAGTGAGTCACCTTGACGACCTTGCTTGGCATGCGCTCGGATCGTCTCAATTTTATCTACAAATGCCTGTCCCAGGTCGTCCGCTATGGTGCGTCCCAGGCTATCTCCTAAAATGCGTACGTTATCGCGCAGCGATTCGTGCAGGTCGTGACTCATTGGCAAGGCCTCCTAGCGGGGTCGCGTCATTATTAATGATCAATTTATGCTTTATTCTTGATGTTTAGCCGCCTGCCAGTGAGCTTCCATCTCGTCCAGCGAGGCTTCCGTTATCGGTCTATGGGCCGCGTTTAAGGCATGCTCAACATAGCGAAAACGGCGTTCAAATTTACGATTGGTGCCACGCAAGCACTGTTCAGGATCAGCACCCAGGCTGCGGGCCAAGTTGGTTACCGCAAACAATAAATCACCTACTTCTTCCTGAGCATGGCGTGTATCCCCTGTCGCCAGTGCTTCTTCTACCTCATCCAGCTCTTCACGGATTTTATCCAGAACGCCCTGCGTATCGGGCCAATCAAAACCTGCCCGGGCCGCGCGCTTTGAAAGCTTGTTCGCACGGCTTAACGCGGGCAACGTGCAAGGTACGTCATCAAGTACCGAAGGCGCCTCAATGACACGTTGGGCGCGCTCTTCCGCCTTAAGTGACTCCCAGCGCTGATTAATCTGTTGGGTCTGTAGCGCTTCAGCGCTAACACCTGGCGGCCTACGCGAGCCAAGCGTACCCTCCGGAAACACATGCGGGTGCCTGCGCAGCATTTTAGCCGTCAACGTATGTACGATATCGTGAAAATCAAAGCGCTGCTCTTCTGCACCAAACTGAGCGTAATAGATGACTTGAAAGAGTAAATCGCCAAGCTCCCCCGGCAGCTCATCAAAGGCGCGCCGCTCAATGGCATCGGCAACCTCGTAGGCTTCTTCCAGCGTATGAGGAACGATACTATCCCAGCCTTGCTTAATATCCCACGGGCACCCTTGCTCGGGGTCGCGCAGTACCTGCATTAATGTCAGCAGGTCATCCAGATCATAGCGCATCAAGCCGCTCCATATTAGGCACCTTTTTCAGGGTCTGCGTTTCGCAGGCGGCGCACTTCGGTCACATTGGGCAGTTGCTGAATACGTGAGAAGAGCCGCCCCAAAGATTCAAGTCCATCCACTTCTAACGTAATCCTCAGGCGGGCGATGCCTTCGTTGGTATCCGTTAGCGTATTCACCGCCAGCACATTGACTTTCTCATTGCCTAGAAGGCCCGTCACATCGCGCAGTAGGCCCGAGCGGTCCCAGGCCTGGATTTCGATAGTGACTGGATAACGCGTATGGGCGCGTTCGCCCCACTCTACTTCGATGATACGTTGGGGCTCTTCCATACGCAGTTGGAGGATATTGTTGCAGTCCTGACGGTGTACGGTAACCCCTCGCCCTTGGGTGATAAACCCCACAATCGGCTCGCCCGGAACGGGGCGGCAGCAGTTAGCCATGCTGGTTTTAAGATTGCCCACGCCAAGTACGGTAATGTCACTTTTAGAGGGTTTGCTCGGCTGCTTGCGCGGTTTGGCAAGTAAACGTTCCAACTGTTCCTGATCGTCAGTCTCGCCAAATAACTGCTGGGCCTGGTGCAATACCTGCCCAATACGCAGGTCGCCTGCCCCGATAGCGGCATACATATCATCAGCGTTTTGATAATTAACCGCGTCGGCCAATTTGGGGAGATCCAACTGGTCGACATCAAGACGGCGCATTTCTCGCTCAAAAAGTACCCGGCCCTCTTCCAGGTTTTGGCCTCTGGCCTGATGCTTAAACCATGCCTGAATTTTGGCGCGCGCTCGTGACGTGCGCACATAGCCAAGATTAGGATTGAGCCAGTCGCGGCTTGGCCCGGCTTTGGTGGCGGTAAGAATTTCCACCTGCTGGCCCGTTTTAAGCTCATAGGTCAGCGGAACAATGCGCCCGTTAATTTTGGCGCCCCGGCAGCGGTGGCCAATTTCGGTATGAACCCGATACGCAAAATCAATCGGGGTGGCAATACGCGGCAAGTCGATCACATGACCGTCAGGCGTAAAGACATAGTTGCGGTCGGGGGCCACGTCACTTGAAAGCCCTTCGCGCAGATCACCAAAATCACCCACTTCGTCCTGCCACTCAAGCACTTGACGCAGCCAGGCAATTTTTTCTTCGTAGCTACGGCTTTTCGCGTTGGTGTCGTGCCCTTTATAACGCCAGTGGGCACATACCCCAAGCTCTGCGTCGTCATGCATGGCGAACGTGCGGATTTGAATTTCGAGGACTTTGTTCTCAGGCCCGACCACTGCGGTATGAAGCGATTGATAGCCGTTCTTTTTAGGGTTGGCGATATAGTCGTCAAATTCGTCTGGAACATGGTGCCAACGCGAATGCACAATTCCTAATACGGTGTAGCAGTCGGTGACTTCTGGCACCAAAATGCGCACCGCACGAACGTCATGTACGTCAGAAAAATCGATCCCTTTGCGCTTCATTTTACGCCAGATCGAGTAAATATGTTTAGCTCGGCCGCTCACGTCATGATGGGTAATATGCTGAGCTTCCATCAACGTTTTAATCGTTTCGACCACATCGTGGATATAGTGCTCTCTATCCAGGCGCTTCTCAGCAAGCAGCTTGGCGATCGCCTTGTACTCATCTTCGTGCAAATAGCGAAACGACAGGTCTTCAAGTTCCCACTTGATTTGCCCCACCCCTAAGCGATGCGCGAGAGG
The DNA here is from genome assembly GCF_052379785.1 of Halomonas sp. 72. Lineage (NCBI taxonomy): Bacteria > Pseudomonadati > Pseudomonadota > Gammaproteobacteria > Oceanospirillales > Halomonadaceae > Halomonas > Halomonas sp. 72. The sequence goes on from NZ_JBQSYY010000005.1 coordinate 21,282, forward strand.
CGCATAAATGTCGGCGACTTCGCGGGCTACCTGCAGACATTTTTCAAGCGGAGCATCCTTGACCTGACGCAGCGCACAGGTGCGCTCGGCGATTTTAATAAGCGCAACGCGAACATCGCTCACCATGTTGACCAGCATTTTACGCAGGTTTTCCTGCTGGTTATGCTGGGCCATACCGTGGTTGGGAGCGAGTGGATAGCTGATGGCGGCCATTTGCAGGACGCCATCAATTAACCTGGCAACCTCACTGCCAAATCGCTTGGAAACGGCCTCCAGACTCAACAGACCTTCGCGCACGGCGCGATAGAGCACTGCCGCTTCCAGGGTCGCCTGGTCAAGCGTTAGGTCTGCCAAAATGTCTGCCATTTCAAGCCCCATACGAAAGCTTGAACCAGGAGATAACCATTCACGATGAGTACGAGGCGCCTCACGTTCGAGTTGCTCTGCCAGTTCGCAGGCTTCAATAAGGCGCTCAGGATCACTTAGACGCACATCTTCTTGCAGGCGCGTTAACCATTGTTGTATGTCTACCCTGCCGCTATCCATTAGCGGCTGGTCTTCACGCACTTTCACCATGACTCTTACTCATCCCTTCAGGGTATTCATCTTGACGGCGAATACCGTGGCTTGATGCGATAGGCGGACTAGCCTTCGTACTCGAAAAGCATAAGCGATTCCATATGTGCAGTGTGCAGGAACATATCCGCCACTGCTACTTGCTTAATACGATAGCCTGCACGAACCAGATGCGCCGCATCACGGGCAAGCGTTGCCGGGTCACACGACACATACGCAAGCCTGGGCACGGGGTAACGGCCCAGTGCCTTGCACACTGTTTCTGCACCGTTACGCGGTGGGTCCAGCACCAGTGCGTCCAAGTGCTGCTGAGCTTTCAACAAGGCTTCAACCGCTGCGCTATCGCTTAAATCAGCCTGTTGAGCACTTACCTCTAGCCGGTTACGCGCTGCATTGCTGCTGATGCGCGCCACCATTGAAGCGCTACCTTCAACGGCATGTACCCTGGCACCGCTCGAGGCGATGGGCAGGCTAAAGTTGCCCATTCCGGCAAACAGGTCCATAACATGCTGGCCAGGCGCAGGAGCCAGCCATTTCACCACGTGCGCCACCATTTGTTGATTGACGTCAGCATTGACCTGTAAAAAATCACCGGGAGCAAAGGTGAGCGTGAGCGGTGGTTGGCCTTCTATCTGCAGGGTCTCTTCCAGCACCGGTTCAGCGCTGTACCAGTGTAGGCAGGCAGACTCGCGGCCCAGCCACGCGCCAAGCGCAACCCCTTGCTGCTTGGCAAACGCCTGCCAGCGCTCGGCATCCAGCGCATGTGCTTTCAACTGGCGAACCAACAGCACGCATTCCGACGCGGTCGCCAAGAGTTCGATGTGGCCCACCAGACGCGGCGCCTCAAGCTTTGCTAACAAGGCCCTCAAGGGAGGCAAAAGCGCTTGCAAGGGCTCCACCAATACGTGGCACTGATGAATATCGACTAACCGATGACTATGGGCTGCGCGAAACCCCAGCAACACGTTACCCTGCCCATCTATTTTGACGCCGAGTCGCGCTCGGCGGCGATAGTGCTCCGTACTACCATGAAGCAGATGGGGAGTGCCAAGCTCAATACCCTGACGAGCAAACAGCTCGCACAGTACGTCTTGTTTATGCGTGCGCTGCGCCTCAATCGCCATATGTTGCAATTGGCAACCACCGCACTGGCCAAAATAAACGCAGGGGGGCTCAACGCGCTGTTGCGAACGGTGCAGCAGCGCTTTTACATGCGCTTCATCAAAGCGTTTGCGGTTGACATGCACGGCAGCGTCAACACGCTCGCCGGGAAGCGCCCGGTCAATAAACACGGTTTTACCTGTGGCGTCATGCGCAACTCCCCGGCCATCATGCGCCAATCGCTCAACCACCAGCGCATCACTCGTGTCAGAAGCACTTGTTGATTTAGCAGCGGGCTGGCGTACCAGCCCTGATTTGCCTGATGCAGCGCGCGATGGGCGCCGCTTACCCAGCATGGCCATTTATAGCTCCGGGCCGAATAGGCCCATTGAGAGGTAACGATCCCCCCGATCACACACAACAAACACGATGACCGCGTTTTCTACTTGCTCAGCAATACGCAGCGCACCCGCAAGGCTGCCGCCCGATGAAACACCCGCCAGAATGCCCTCTTCACGGGCCAAACGGCGCATGTTGCTTTCAGCCTCGTGCTGGCTAATATCCAGCGTAATATCTACCCGCGGGGCTTCAAAAATCTCGGGCAGGTACGCCTGCGGCCAACGGCGAATACCGGGAATGCTGGCGCCATCGGAGGGCTGCAAGCCGACAATCTGAATAGCGTCGTTCTGCTCCTTGAGGTAGCGAGATACCCCCATAATAGTACCCGTTGTGCCCATGGAGCTTACAAAATGGGTAACCTCCCCCTGGGTTTGCTGCCATATTTCAGGCCCCGTTGTACGGTAGTGCGCCAAGGGGTTGTCTGGATTGGAAAACTGGTTCAGCGGCTTGCCTTCGCCCCGTTCAATCATGGCATCGGCAATATCCCGGGCCTCTTCCATACCACCGGCCTTACTGGCAGAAATCAGCGTGGCACCGTAAGCCACCATGGCTTGCTTACGCTCCTCGGAGGCATTTTCAGGCATCACCAGAACCATGGTGTAGCCTTTGATAGCCGCCGCCATGGCGAGCGCAATACCGGTATTTCCCGAGGTTGCCTCGATCAGGGTATCGCCTGGCTTTATTTCTCCACGCGCTTCCGCTTCATTCAACATCGAAAGCGCGGGACGATCCTTTACCGAGCCAGCGGGGTTGTTGCCCTCAAGCTTCGCCAACAGCGTATTGTTGCGCCCAGCAGTGATCCGCTTCAAACGCACCAAGGGAGTGTTGCCAACCACATCCTCTAGCATGGGATAATTCATCACACGTTCCTTATCATTACCGTTATGCTGCATTATATCGGTGCTGTCGTACGCTGGACAGGCAACCACATTGAATCAACGAGTTTCTTCCATGTCTTTAAACACGCGTTTGCTGTTCGCGCTACTTGGCTTTCCACTTCTGGTGTACGCCATGATGGCTATTTTGCTCATGGTGCAAAGTGATACGGCTGAACGTGCGGCGCTTCACGAGCGACTTAAAGATGCCGGTGAGCTATTAACCCCCAGTTTCCAGCTCGCCATGGCAGACGCAGACTTCCAGCGTATGGAGAGGCTTTCTCGACGGCTGTTGGACCGCTATGGGCTTAGTTCTGTCAGCCTCTTCGATGAGCAAGGTAACCGTTTGTTCGTGTTAGGCCGCTCCACCCCGCCTCAGCTACGTTTAACAGCGCCCAGCGCTCCCCTGATAGAAGAAGAAGAGCATATTTGGCGACTTCTAGTCCCTCTTGATAGCGTGCTCCCCAACATAAACCCGACCGGGGTGGGCTGGCTTGAAGCCGAGGCAAACGCCCGCCCTTTGACGCTTGAACGCTACAAACTGTTGGCCAGTTTAAGCCTGGGCGGCATGCTGTTAGGACTACTGCTGTTTCTGGGTGCCTTTGCTGTCAGTCGGTATATTTCCCGGCCTATTGAGGAAGCTAACCAGGCTTTATATCGCTTATCTCGTGGCGACTATCGATTGCATTTAACGCCTGCACGGCCAAGCGAACTTCGCCAACTAGCCGTTCATGTGAATAGCCTGGCTGAGCACTTTCAGCAGTCGCAACGCGATATGCAGACCCAGATTGAGCAGGCGACCAGCGAATTGCAGGAATCAATGGAAACCATTGAAGAGCAAAATATCAAGCTCGACCTGGCCCACCGCAGCGCGCTCCGTGCGAATGCCGTTAAATCCGAATTTTTAGCCAATATGAGTCATGAGATACGCACGCCACTCAATGGCATTATCGGTTTTTGCCGGTTACTGAGCCGCTCCAGGTTGGATAACCGCCAACAGGGGTGGTTAGAGCACGTTCACCGCGCCTGCGACAACCTGCTAATGCTCGTCAATGACGTGCTCGATTTTTCCAAGCTTGAAGCAAATCGCCTCACACTTGAAGAAGTCGACATTGATATTGTATCGCTTTTGGATGAAGTAATTGGCTTACATGCGCCTGAGGCGCAACGTAAACATCTGCACCTGGTGGCAATGATTTACGATGATGTGCCTACGCCGCTTAGCGGCGACCCGCTGCGTATTCATCAGGTGCTTAGTAACCTGGTCGGCAATGCACTCAAGTTTACCCACGAAGGCGACGTTATTGTTCGTGTGATGCTCGACACCCAGGAAGGCCAGCACGTGGTACTGCGTATCGGTGTTAGTGATACCGGCATTGGTTTGAGCGAAGAGCATCAAAAACAGCTTTTTAGCGCTTTTTCCCAGGCAAAACCCAGCCATTCACGCCAATTTGGCGGTAGCGGGCTGGGCTTATCGATTTGCCGCCAGTTGATTGAGCGAATGGGCGGCACTATCAGCGTGGAAAGCGAGGTAGGCCACGGCTCAACGTTCTCCTTTACCCTTCCACTCTTGGCTAACCAAAGCGGCGAACGCCCCGCAGAGCTTACTCTGAAAAGCCCAGTCGTACGTCTTTATGAAACCCATACGCCTACTCGCAATACGCTTGAGTACTTGCTAGAGCGCTGGGGGGCTATTCCCGTCGCCTTTACCGCTAATGAGCCCGAAGACCTACTGATGTTATGCCTGGATCAAGATGAGTTCGAAATAGAGAGGAGAGACTACTGGCGAGATTTGATTGAGCAAGCCGCCTGCCCCGTATTGATTCTGGCAAACACCACCAGCTATGACTTACCGCCTTGGGAGCTTCCTCATGGCGGGGAAATGCTCTGCAAACCTTTCACTCGCGCTCAGCTGGTCACGACATTGCGCCATTTACTGCAGCCTGCAGATAAAGAAATAGCGTCCGCTCAATCAAAAGCGCCTCCGCCTACGGACCCTTCCGTCATTGATATTTTGATTGTTGACGACAATGCCTCCAACCGTGAGCTGCTTAAGGCGCTGCTTGAAACAGACCAACTGCGTATTACGCTTGCCGATAGCGGGCATGAAGCGCTTGCCTTGGCAGTTAATTACACGGCTGACATGGTGCTAATGGATATTCGTATGCCGGGTATGGACGGTGTTGAAACCAGTCAGGCACTGCGCCGTATCAATAATCACTGGTCACGCTGCCCTATTATTGCGGTAACCGCTCATGCTTTAAGCAGTGAACGTCAGCAGTGGCTGGCGGCTGGGCTGGATGATGTACTGATAAAACCTGTTGATGAGGCGCAGCTACAACAGCTGTTGCTGCGTTTTTTGGCCGTCCCCCCTTCTCTGCCTACCGTGACATCAACGGCAGCCTTGCAACGAAAAGGCACTACTGAATTTGCCAGTGAAGCACTCGCGGCCGTCGATTTAACCATGGGCACACAGCTTGCGGGCGGCAAAGAGAGCGTTGCCTATGCACAGCTTATACGCCTGATTGACAGCCTGGATGAAACAGAAACGCAAATGCGTGCCGCCTATGCCCAGAAAAACCTGGCGATGCTACTTGACTGGGTGCATGGGCTCAATGGAGCAAGCCGTTACTGCGGCGCACCTGAGCTAGCCCTATTGGTAGAAACCCTTGAGACGCGGTTACGCACCAGCGGGCTCAGTCATGTGGAGAGCCTCCTAGAAGCGTTGTACACCGCAATGGCACGCTTGCGTACTCATCGAAGCAGGCTGGCCGATGGGTCTAACGCTCCAGAATGACAAAGGCAACCGCGTACTCCGCTTCATCACTTAGCGTGATATGGCTGGTCGTCGCGCCGGATGCCTGCATTAGCCGCTTGGCCTCATGGCTCAACTGCAAAAAGGGCTTCCCCAAGGGGTCATTAACCACTTGGATGTCCCCCCACTGCATGCCGCCTCGAAGGCCAAGCCCTAGTGCTTTTACAAACGCTTCTTTAGCGGCAAATCTTTTCGCCAAGTAAGCCACCGGTTCGCCTTTTTGCTGCCATATCGCGTATTCGTCAGTTCCCAAAATACGCTGGGCAAAACGTGGCCCATGACGCTCAACTGCCCGGGTAAAACGCGCTACCCGGGCAATATCGGAACCAATCCCCACGATCATGTGTTAGTGACCACAGCAGTAATGATGACCATGCGTATGCTCACCTGCATGCTCATGGCTATGTTCATGATCGTGAGCATCTAAAGCCGCCATCAACCCCGCTTCCTGGCCTGCAATAATAAGCCGCTTCATTTCCTGAACAGCCTCTTTGAGGCCAACAAACAGCGCGCGGGCAATAATGGCGTGCCCGATATTCAGCTCATTCACCCCAGGTAGTGCGGCTATCGCTTCTGCATTATGGTAATGAAGGCCATGCCCAGCGTTAACCACCAGCCCCAGGGAAACGGCCTGAGTCGCTGCTGCGGTTAAGCGCTGATACTCAGCATTTGCGGCGTCACTCCCCAGCTTCTCTTCTGCATAAGCACCGGTGTGCAGTTCAATCGTTGGGGCACCAGCGCGATGAGCCGCATCAATTTGCGCTTCATCAGGATCAATAAACAGCGATACGTCACAGCCTGCGTTTTTCAGCCGCTCGCACGCTTTGGCAACCGCATCAAAACTACCGACCACATCCAGACCGCCCTCTGTGGTAAGTTCTTCGCGCTTCTCAGGTACCAGGCATACGTGTGCAGGGCGCACCTCTTCAGCCAACGCGAGCATCTCTTCGGTCACTGCCATCTCTAAATTCATACGGGTATTCAACACGTCCGCCAACAGCCTGACATCGCGAAGCTGTATATGGCGGCGGTCTTCGCGTAAATGCACCGTAATGCCATCTGCGCCCGCTTCTTCAGCCAACAAAGCAGCCTGTACCGGGTCCGGGTAGCGGGTACCACGTGCCTGACGCAGCGTGGCGACATGGTCGATATTAACGCCCAGTAGAATACGCGGAGGATGCATAACTATCTCCATTCCAAAAAAGTCATAAGCATGAACTATGGCTGACGCCGGCGGGCCAGTGCCATCATTAGCTCCCGAGAGCGCAGTGCAGCAGACCCCAAATGCGGTGCTAGTGCCGCCCGCATGACTGACTTAAGAACGCTTGCTAGCCCCGCATGTTGCCAGTCACCCTGCTCAATATAACGCAATGCGCGCCCTTCAAGCCCCTGCTCTGCGGGAAGAAAAGCACGGCTTTGTGCATCAAACCGATAGCGGGCTTGCGGGTCCAGCACGTTATTATCTGGCGTACAAAAACGCGGGGTAGCTTCAAGCGCATCCAACAATGCCCACTCATACCGCCGCAAGGCAAGAGCGCGCTTGGAAGGCATTGGCAGCGCTTCAAGCAGCGCCGTATAGAAGGCAAAAACATCGGGCGCAGCGAGTTCCAGGGGCAGCAGCCGGGTGGCGATTTCATTCGCGTAAAAACCGCATAGGAGCCCCTCTCCTGCCAGTAATGCCGTTTGTCCACGCGACTCCATCAAGGTGAGGCGTTTCAAATCGCGTTCGCCGCGCCAGCTAACAAACAGCGGCGTAAACGGCTGTAGTCGTTGACGCGACTTGGACCCCGGCCGCTGCCCTCCGTGGGCAACAGCGCGAATACGGCCATTATTAAGCGTCAGTAAATCGACTAACGCGCTGGTTTCACGGTAGGGTTTACGATGCAGTAAAAAAGCGGGCTCCGCTGACATTGCGACACTCAATCGAGGTCGTAACCCAGGCTTTTCAGGGCACGCTCGTCATCGGACCAACCGCGCTTCACCTTGACCCACATATTAAGCATGACCTTGGTACCCAGCACGCGCTCCATATCCAGGCGCGCCTCGCGGCCGATGCTCTTGATCCGGTCACCGTTTTCGCCGATCAGGATGACTTTCTGCCCTTGGCGTTCCACCAGAATCAGCGCACTGATATGCGTGACGCGCCCGGCTTCGCGGAACTCTTCAATTTCAACGGTCATCTGGTAGGGCAACTCGTCACCCAACTGACGCATGACTTTTTCACGCACCAGCTCAGCGGCCATAAAGCGCAGGCTCTTGTCGGTAATCTGATCTTCCGGAAAGAAGTGCACGCTTTCTGGCAGGTGTTTAGCCACTTCCTCTTCCAGCGTTTCTACCTGGGTGCCGTGCTTGGCTGAAATAGGCACAACGGCTGCAAACTCGCGCCGCGCGCCCACTTCAGCAAGCCAGGGTAGTAAATCGCCCTTATCCTGTAGACGATCCACCTTATTGACGGCCAGAATAACCGGTGCCTTAACATGCTCAAGACGCTTGAGCACGGCCTGGTCTTCGTCAGTCCAGCGGGTACGATCAATAATAAAGACCACACAGTCAACATCACGAAGTGCTTGGGTAGCCGCCTGGTTCATAAAGCGGTTGATGGCTTTATTACGGTCTTTGGACATGATGTGCATGCCCGGTGTATCCACGTAAATAAACTGCGTATCTTCAACCGTTTTAATACCCATTACCTGATGGCGCGTGGTTTGCGGACGCCGCGAGGTAATCGAGATTTTTTGCCCCAGAATACGATTCATGAGGGTTGATTTGCCTACGTTAGGCCGTCCAACAATGGCCACAAAGCCGCAGGATTGGCTCATGATTTGTCTCCTGGTTTTTTCTCAAGGTACGAAAGCGCTTCTTCTGCCGCTTGCTGTTCAGCATGGCGGCGACTAGGGCCTTTACCGGTGGTATGCTTGCTTAGTAGCTCAATGTAGCACTCCACGGTAAAGGTCTGGGCATGCGCCTCGCCCTTTACAGAGACCACTTCATAGCGCGGCAGCGCTGACTGACGCGACTGCAAAAACTCTTGTAAGCGTGTTTTAGGGTCTTTCTGGGTATCTTGTAACGAGATATTCTCTAGACGCTCGGCGTACCAGGAAAGCACGCGCTCCCGGACAACGTCCATACCGGCGTCCAGGTAAATGGCACCAATTATCGCTTCAACCGCATCGGCGAGAATCGACTCACGGCGATGCCCTCCGCTTTTCATTTCCCCCGACCCCAAGCGCAAGCATTCTCCAAAGGTCATTTCACGGGCGAGCTCAGCAAGTGTTTGGCCTTTCACCAAACGCGCGCGAAGGCGCGATAACTGCCCTTCCCGCGCTTGAGGGAAACGTTGAAACAAGGCTTCTGCGATAACGAAATTAACAATTGAATCACCCAGAAACTCCAGGCGCTCATTGTTACGACCACCGTAGCTTCGGTGCGTCATGGCCAGTTCCAAGAGCGTCTCGTCGCCAAAGGTATGGCCGATTCGTCGGCAAAAAGCGTTTAAAGGATTACTCACAAGGCTCCTACGTCATTGACGTTAACTATTAGTGACATGACTAACCAGGGCTGACATAAACTTATTCATTCAATCCGTCGCACCGTATTAAAGCTGGGCAACCCGCCGTCCCAATGCATCCAAACAGCAAATGCACGACCCACGATATTCTCTTCCGGCACAAACCCCCAGTAACGGCTATCGTTGGAGTGATCGCGATTATCGCCCATCATGAAGTAGTGACCTTCAGGCACTTCAACTTCGCGCATTTGCGGCCCTGGGTCGCGGGGGTTGTTGTAGATAGTATGGCGCACGCTACCCAACTGCTCTTCTAATAATAGCTCTTGTGGCGAGGCATCGGGGCCTTCTTCCAATAACGTTTTAGTGACCAGTTCGCCATTCACATAAAGCTGTTTATCTTCGTAGCGAATACGGTCGCCCGGAAGGCCTACCACCCGTTTGATAAAGTTGACCGATGGCTCATCCGGGAAGCGAAACACCATCACATCGCCACGCTCAGGCTCACCAACCTCCAAAATACGGTTGTGAACCACCGGCAAACGCAAACCGTAAGCAAACTTGTTCACCAGGATAAAATCGCCTACTTCCAGCGTAGGCCGCATTGAACCCGATGGAATTTGAAACGGTTCGACAATAAAACTGCGTACTACCAATACCACCAGAAGTACCGGGAAAAAAGAGCGCGCATAATCGACCGGCCAAGGCTCTTTTAAAAGTTTTTCCTGTGTTGGTGCGTCGATGTTCCCAGCAGCGGCTTCCTCTGCTTTCGCCAACCGCTCACGACGCTTAGGCCGCAGCCAAATCACATCGATAAAATAAACGACCCCTGAAATTACAACGGCCAGTACCAGCAGTAATGAAAAATCCATAAAGGAAACCTTCCCTAGTCGTTAACCTTGAGCACAGCGAGGAAGGCATCCTGGGGAATTTCAACGCGCCCCACCTGCTTCATCCGTTTTTTACCGGCTTTCTGTTTTTCCAGCAGTTTTTTCTTACGGCTTACATCACCGCCATAACATTTTGCCGTTACGTTTTTACGCAGGGCTTTTACGGTAGAGCGCGCCACTACCTGACCACCGATAGCGGCCTGAATGGCCACGTCAAACATCTGGCGCGGAATCAGCTCTTTCATTTTCTCGACCAGCAGCCGACCGCGGCTATGGGCATGATCACGGTGAATAATCACCGCGAGGGCATCTACCTTTTCGCTATTGATCAGCACGTCCAGGCGCACCAGCTTGGCCGCTTCGAAACGCTCGAAATTGTACTCAAGCGACGCGTAACCGCGGGAGATGGATTTCAGACGGTCGAAGAAGTCCATGACCACTTCCGACATCGGCAACTCATAGGCTAACTGAATCTGGTTACCCAGGAACTGCATGTCTTTCTGGGTACCGCGGCGCTGCTCACACTCGGTAATGACGTTACCCACAAACTCCTGAGGCACCAGAATACTGGCCCTCACGATGGGCTCACGCATCTCATCCACGTCTGCCATATCCGGCAGTTTGGAGGGGTTGGAGATGTAAGTGACATCACCATTCTTCATCGCAAGCTCGTATACCACGGTAGGTGCCGTGGTAATCAGGTCAATATTGTATTCGCGCTCAAGCCGCTCCTGGATAATCTCCATGTGGAGCGTGCCCAGGAAACCGACGCGAAAACCAAAGCCCAGAGCATCCGAGTTTTCCGGCTCATACTCTAAAGAAGCATCGTTAAGCGCGAGCTTTTCAAGCGCATCCCGGAAGTCTTCGTAGTCATCAGCACTGACGGGGAACATCCCGGCATACACCTGAGGCTTCACCTTCTGAAAACCAGGCAGACGCGGCACGTCGGGCGTCTTGGTATGCGTGATAGTGTCACCCACCGGCGCACCGTGAATCTCTTTAATGCCTGCGACAATAAAGCCCACCTCACCCGCGCGCAGGATATTGGTCTCTTTGCGCAACGGAGTAAAAATGCCCACTTCAGTGGCGTTCCAGTCGCGGCCCGTTGACTTGATACGGATCTTGTCGCCCTTGCGCAGCGTGCCATCAAACAAGCGCACCAGCGAGACAACGCCCAGATAGTTATCAAACCAGGAGTCAATGATCAATGCTTGCAGGGGGGCATTCCGGTCACCTTTGGGCGGCGGGATATCACGCACCAAACGTTCAAGCAGTCCTTCAATGCCGATACCGCTTTTGGCGGACACCTGACAAGCGTCTGTGGCGTCGAGACCAATGATTTCCTCAACCTCTTGCGCCACCTTGTCCGGGTCGGCTTGGGGTAAATCGATTTTATTGAGGACCGGCAATACTTCCAGGCCCTGCTCGATGGCGGTATAGCAGTTAGCCACCGACTGCGCCTCAACCCCTTGGCCCGCATCTACGACCAGCAGCGCCCCTTCGCAGGCATACAGTGAGCGCGATACTTCATAGGAGAAATCCACGTGGCCTGGCGTATCGATGAAATTAAGCTGATATACCTCGCCATCGGCCGCAGTGTAATCGAGCGTCACCGATTGCGCTTTAATGGTGATACCACGCTCGCGCTCAATGTCCATGGAGTCGAGCACTTGCTCTTTAAGCTCACGCTGGGTCAATCCACCGCAGGTTTGGATCAAGCGATCAGAGAGCGTTGATTTCCCGTGATCGATATGAGCGATAATTGAGAAGTTTCTTATGTTCTTTAAATTACTGCTAGAAACGTCGTGGGACATCGAGAGTGGTCTGCCTTAGTGGTACGTAAGCGGCTTTATTACCAGCCGCCTCGAGAGTTTAAAGCCCGAAAACAGCTGGCATGTTGGCCACTTTGCCTATTTCCGTTAAAAAGATAAGCGCTATTGTAGCGATATGTGCGGGATAGGAACAGCAGTCCGGCGAGAACCGCCGGACTGGGTAGGCAGAGAAGGTCTTATTCCAGACGTAAAGCTAAAAACAGTGAGCGACCCTCACGGTAAACACGTACTGGAATTGCCCGATCACTGGGTAGCTGTTCAACAATGTCTAACAACTCATCCGGAGAAGACACGCTGCGGTGATCAACACTTACCAGTACATCGCCAACGTGGAGGCCCGCTTGAGCGGCAACGCTACCCGGCTCAATCTGACGCACTGCAACGCCCCCCTCAATATTTAGGCGCTCACGCATCGCGTCATCCAACTCGGCAACCGAAATGCCCAAACGCACCTGATTGTTGCTTTCATCACCTTGTGTGGCTACTTCGGAATCGGGCCAATGACCCAGCGCTACCGTCTCCGTTACCTCTTCGCCATCGCGCATTAAGGTAAGCTCCACATCACTTCCAGGCGTAACACGGCCAATTAAGCGCGGCAGCGTGCTTGAGCGATCAACCTCTTCGCCATTGACGCCAGTAATCACGTCGCCAGCACGCAAGCCGCCTTGCGCTGCAGGACCTTCCGGGTCAAGGTCAGCAATGAGCGCCCCACTTGCGTTTTCCATACCAAAGGATTCGGCCAAATCCTGAGATACAGGTTGAATCATGACGCCTAGCCAACCACGATCAACGCGTCCCTCTTCACGCAGTTGATCAGCAACGTCCATGGCGACATTAATGGGTATCGCAAATGAAAGTCCCATAAAGCCGCCGCTACGGGTAAAGATTTGCGAGTTAATCCCGACGACTTCTCCGTCAAGGTTAAACAGCGGCCCACCGGAATTACCAGGGTTGATCGCCACATCCGTTTGAATAAAAGGAACGTAGGCATCACGCGGCAATGTGCGATTAATCGCGCTGATAATGCCTGCAGTGACGGAATGATCAAACCCGAACGGAGAGCCAATCGCGGCTACCCACTCACCCACTTTAAGATCGTCAGAATTGCCAAGATTCAAGACCGGTAACTCAGAGGCATCAATTTTTAAAAGTGCAACGTCGGTCTGAGCATCGCTACCGACCAACTCAGCGGAAAGCTCTCGATGGTCATTCAAGCGCACCAATATCTCGTCAGCATCCTGGACAACGTGGGCGTTAGTCATGATATAGCCATCATCGCTAATCACGAACCCAGACCCCAGCGACTGACGCTCTTCACCACGCCCTTGTCCGCCACTACCTGGCGGGGCTGGAAAACTATCGCCGAAAAAATGCCGGAAAATCTCAGGTATCTCTTGCCCACCGAACCCACCCATTGAAGGGCCACTACTGCGTTGCACGGTACGGCTGGTTGAAATATTGACAACGCCTGGCGCGGCCTCTTCAACCAACTCTGTGAAATCGGGTAAATTATAGGCATAGGCATTTTGGCCTATCATCAATAATGTGGCCATGCATAGCCATAATGCGGAAGGAAGAACCAAGCGCTTCATGTAAGAGCTCCTAATAAAGCAGACATCAAACGAAGGAAGTGCAACTCACCATGAGATGCAGGACGCCTAACTGACCAATTGAGGGCGAAAGCGTTCCGTTCGCCCGCTAAGCAATTTTTTTAAAATCACACACCCAATGAACAGCGTCATAAAAAAACTGGCGGGCGCCCACCACTCAGCCCCACCTAACGCTGCAACCCCTCCTGATAACAGTAGCGCAACCAATAACGGCAGCGCATAGACAAGCAAGGCTAACAGGGTAATATCGGAACGGCCAAGAGTAAGCGTTACGCTTGTACCAAGCGGGTAGTGCTCGCAAAGTTGGGAGGCATAAGGGGTTTTGACTTCAATACGCTGGTGCTGCTGACGCGCCAACACGCCCATGCCACATCCACGGCCCCGGGCACACTGCTGGCAACTCTCTTTAACCGACACATCGACTAACAGCCCTCGCGGGGTGTAGCCAACAACGCGACCGGCACGCAGCAAGGCATCACTTTCAGATTTCATCAACGCATTAATACCTTGGCTGGACTGATTGAGCTGTAGAACATGCGCACAATGTAAATAAGAAAAATTAGTCAAACTCAACCGATTGAACAATACGCTGAAGCATTGAAGGGGGAACTTCACCAATACCGACGAGCTGCCAGTACTGCTCGCCTTCAGCATATTCGTCAACCGCTATCGACGAAACACCAATTTGGTGGACGCCGCGATTCAACTCTTGCGGCCCCGCTTGAGGCTCGGCAAAAATGCTAATGGTGGCCAAACCGTCGCTATACAAACGCTGATGCGCCTCGTCATCCTGGGAGAATGTCGGCTGAGCGACAAACCCTTCGGGCAGCCATGAAGGCTGCCAAGCGGGCTCTGTGCTGACGGGCAACGCATCAATGACAACCTCACCTGTATAGCGCTCGGGCTCATTTAATTGTGTTATTTGAAAGGTTTCTAAAATACGACCCGTTGAATCGCTTAACACATGTTTTAACAATAACCCGGTTGCATTATCCAACCACCACTCATGGGTATAACGCTGCTGGTCATGCGGCTCAAATCGAAGCGTTGCCGCCTCGCGCCCCGCGACTCGGACGTCTTCATCCAGCGAAATATCGTAAAACTGAGAAGCGTGGTCAACCCACCCTTCCAGAGAAGGGAACGCACCGTTTTCGCTTTTTTCTGACCAAGCCAGCTGTCCTACGCGGGAGCGACGCTCGACGCTTACAGAGGGGCCATCAAGCTGCTGAACAACTTGCTGGCGAACACCATCCTGAATGCGATGAGAAAGCGCTAGCGTGCGCACATCAATGGCATTAATTGCCACGGCCCGCGCTTGAAACGTATAACAATGGCTCGCCTGTAAACTTCTTTCCAGCCACACCTGAACATTGCCAGATGCATTTTCAGAGGGCACATCCGCACACATGCCCCGTTCATCAGTTTGTGCATAGAGCTGTAAAGGCAACAGGCTAATGCTCAATAACGCAGCAGAAGCCATCCACCTGTTTCGCCAGGTCACCATCATGCGGGTTTATTCCCATATCTATCGGTAGCCACTCTTAGCCTGCTGTTACCTGCCATCCTTCAAATGCCTATCTCGAAATCAAGGCATTTTCCCGAGTTATACCTTACGAATACGTGTTTAAAATGCGTATTCAGGTGCCTCACTCAGAAAGCATTGTCATAACATGTTAGCGTTGGCCTAGCGGTTCAGTGACAGAAGAACGCATCAATGGCATCCAGCTTTCGCCATTGCCATAAGCGGCACCCTGAGAATGCTGCTCCAGATACGACTGCAGAAGCCTGATCTGATCAACATCAATAGTGGTACCTTGCTGTGCGGGAGCACTTTGAGCCACGGCGGCTGAAGCAAAGCCCGTTTCGCTTACGTTCATTAGCCCGTTTTGCGCTTGACCATTAACCCGAAAAGGCGTTGGTTCAAACATCGGCATGCTGGCAGAGGTCATTGACGCTGGCTGCGAGGCGGCAAGGTTGACAGGCTGAACCTGACCCGCTGCACCTCCGCCCGCCGAGGACGTTGCCGCAACAGTGTTGCCTGGCTCAATACTTTCACCGTCAGCACCAAAGAACTGAACACCAGTAATCACCATAAGTGATACCGCTGCTGCAACACCGGCGCCGCGAGCAAAAGAGATGTTACTTGACCGAGCAGGGGTTGACGCTGGGGCGTCAGCCATCATCGGAGCAGGTTCATCCTGTAAACGCGCCATAATACCGGCGGAAAGGTCGGCGCTCACATCAACACTCCGCTCACGCTGCATCATGCTACGAGCCAAGTGGTAACGTCGCCACGTATCTGCCGCATCAGCATCATTTGGCAGTGCCTTCAACACTCGGCGTAGTTCCAGCTCATCACTTTCGCTATCCATTAATGCTGAAAGCGATTCCCGTGTGTTTTGACTCATACTTCACACCCTCACACTGTGTTAAATGAAGCCTTACCGCAGCACGGCAAATAAGCAGCGACCGCTGTAACAACTCCACTGGCCAAGATCTGATAACAACTCGCTTAGTGCAACGCACCTCGCATGATGCTGCCTCATTCTTTGGTACATCAGCCGCTTGATGCGACATGGTAGCTCTAAAGCGTCACGGCTGCTTGTTCTCATCCGCTCAACGAAAGCAACTGATGAGTATGACGCCTTGCCTGCCAGACAGTTCACAAAAAAAGGAAAAACGTAATTTTCTGTGTCCTGACCGTTACCTGCAACTTTTACCTGCAACTTCCAGCAGCACTGTGTTTATTCAGTTCTATCGACCACTATTCGTCGCGACTGTTCCGTGCAGTCGTCACTAACGGTCGAATGTGTTCATCCACCGCTTCACGCGCGCGAAAAATCCGCGAACGCACAGTCCCCACTGGGCACTGCATTACCTGAGCAATATCTTCGTAGGCAAGGCCGTCCAGTTCGCGCAGCGTAATGGCCGTACGTAGATCGTCCGGTAGCTTTTCAATCGCCTCAAAAACGGCGGCTTCAAGTTGATCACGTGCAATAGCAGCTTCTGGCGACTCGGCATCTGCCAATCGGCCACTCTGGTCGACAAGCTCTGCATCCACAATGTCCAGGTCGCTACCAGGTGGCCGTCGGCCCCGAGATACCAGATGGTTTTTAGCCGTATTGATAGCAATGCGATACATCCAGGTATAGAAAGCACTTTCAGCACGAAACTTACCAAGCGCTCGATAGGCTTTGATAAACGCTTCCTGGGCCACGTCCTGGACCTCAGAGTGATCGTGTACGTAGCGACCGATCAAACCAATAATTTTATGCTGGTATTTTTTTACCAGCAGATCAAACGCGCGCGTATCACCTTTTTGGGCACGTTCGACAAGCTGTTGATCCGTTTCCCGAGTGCCCATTCACACGCCCCTCCAGCTCGTACGACATGCGTCGAGCCCTATTTCTGCCACCCCTTTTGAGCGGGCCTTCACAGCAAGCAGCATAGCGTCCCTTGGGCATTAATTAATGACAATGATGACAGCGGCGACCAATATGCCGCTGTGTTTATGATTCATAACGCTAAGTGTTACGCGTTCTGTACGAGGCATCAAGCGCTTACACACTACTTGCAAAATCTTGAAGCTGACACTGCTCAACGCTTTCAAGTTCCTCAAGAATTGATTTTTACCACCCTGACACGCCATAGTAGGCGTTATTTTTCGCTCACTGCGCACGCATAGGTAGCTAGATGTCAGAACAACAGGTCCATAACCTTAACGTCCTCGCCCAGGATGTCCTCACCACACCCGACGCACTCAAGCGGGCGGTTCCTCTTACCGATACCGCTGAACGTACGGTCATTGAAGGGCGTCAAACCATTCAGAATATTCTGGATGGTAAAGATCCACGCCTGTTAGTTGTCGTCGGCCCCTGCTCTATCCACGATGTAGACGCAGCGCTGGATTACGCCCGCCGCTTGCGCAAACTGGCCGACCAGGTCAGCGATAGTCTTTATATCGTGATGCGCGTGTATTTTGAAAAGCCTCGCACAACGGTCGGCTGGAAAGGCCTTATCAACGACCCGCACCTCAACGACTCCTTTGAGATTGATGAAGGCCTGCATATTGCGCGCAAGCTGCTGGTCGACCTGGCGGACATTGGTTTGCCGCTGGCGACCGAAGCACTCGACCCCATTTCGCCTCAATATCTGCAAGACTGTATCAGTTGGTCAGCGATTGGTGCACGTACCACTGAGTCACAAACCCACCGCGAAATGGCCTCAGGCCTCTCCTCACCGGTCGGTTTTAAAAACGGTACCGATGGCAGCCTGGACGTCGCTATCAATGCGCTGCAGTCCGTGGCGAGCCCGCATAACTTCCTGGGCATTAACCCAGCCGGTCAAGTAGCCATTATTCGCACCCGAGGTAACGCATACGGCCACGTCGTTCTACGGGGCGGTAACGGCAAACCCAATTACGACAGTGTTAGCGTGACGCTGGCTGAAAAAGAGCTTAAGAAAGCCAACCTTTCTGCCAATATCATGATCGACTGTTCTCACGCCAACTCTAATAAAGACGCGGCCTTACAGCCGTTGGTATTGGAGAACGTGACCAACCAGATTCTTGAAGGCAACACCTCTATCATCGGCCTGATGGTGGAATCCAATATCGGCTGGGGCAATCAAAAAGTTCCCGCAGACCTAAGCCAACTGCAGTACGGTGTTTCCATTACGGATGCCTGCATCGACTGGGATACGACGGTAGAAACGTTTACCCGCATGAACGACAAGCTGGCACCGGTACTTGCCAAGCGCATTGCGCAGTAACCCGACCGCACGCACATGCCCCGCTATGGCGTCAGCCATAGCGGGAGGATGACAGATGACTTATGGATGAATCTCGCGCCTGAATGGTGGTAAAGCATCCAGTAGCGCCTGACCGTAGCGCCGGGTAATCACACGCTTGTCCAACAACGTAATGACCCCCTGGTCGCTCTCTTTACGAATCAGTCGCCCACAGGCCTGCACCAGTTTAATCGAGGCATCCGGCACGCTAATGCGCATAAACGAGTTCCCGCCCTGGCTCTCGATCCATTCGGCAAGCGTCGCCCCTACCGGGTCATCCGGCACTGAAAACGGCAGCCGCGTGATCACCACGTGGGTCAAATAGTCACCAGGCAGATCAATCCCTTCAGCAAAACTGGCTAGTCCGAAAATAATACTGCCTTTGCCCTTGTCGACCGCCGCGCGGTGCCGCTCAATTAACTCTCTTTTGGGCAGCGCATCCTGGGCAAGCACCCGCTCTCTGATGGCCGCTGGCAGGCTTTTCTCTACCGCGCGAAGCTGCGCACGAGAAGAAAACAGCACCAGGGCCGCCTCCTTCTCGGTCAATTGCGTGACAAACTGAGCGATCGCATTTTCATGTGCATCGCGATCACCCGGGTCCGTCGCCTCCTTTGGCACACGCAGCACCGCATTGGCATAATCAAACGGGCTGGGCAACGCCTGGTAGCGGTACCGATTAGCCAACCCGGCACGCTCCTGAATGCGTTCAAATCGACCCAGTGCCGTCAGCGTTGCCGAGGTGACCACTGCGCCATGGCAGCGCCCCCACAAATGCTTGGCAAGCGTATGGGCCGCTGATACAGGGCTTGCAGAAAACTCAATCTCAGGCTCACCCGCCACCCGACTTAGCGTAAGCCACCGAGCACTTGGCGGCGCGTTAGGGGCATCCTGTTCACTAAACGCTTGCCATAAGGCGTGGGCTTCCAGGGCGCGGCCATGCAGCAGGGCGACCAGTGGCAACCAGCTTTCCGCTTGTTCGCGATCAAGCCCGGTCTGCTTATCAGGATCAAGGCTTTCACGCAGAATCTCGCTGATGCTTTCCAGACAGCGCGAGAGCGTGGCAAACATCACCAGTAGCTGCTGCGCCTGTTCACGCAGCGCATCAGGCACCTGGCCTTTTTCAAACCGCGATTGCAGTGTGTTTTCTTCATCGGACAGCCCATTGGGCCGCCCTGCCAGCTGGTGCCCTACGCTAAACACATCGCCTAGTACAGGTTCCAGGCCATGGATGGCCTCGGGCAGGCTTGCCAGTAAGCGCGCGATGGTGGGCTGCACCGCCAACGCCTGATTCAGGTCGGTCAAACTGCTTTTAAGCGTGTTTAACCAACGCACACAGCCGTGTACGGCAAACCGGTGGGCGAAATGCGAAAGCGCCTTATCAGGCAGGTGATGGCCTTCATCAAAGACAAAAATGCAGTCGGCAGGATCCGGCAAAATCGCCCCACCTCCCAGCGCCAAATCCGCCAGCACCAGGTCATGGTTGGCAACGATAACATCCGCATTTTCAAGATCACGACGCGAGCGAAAAAAAGCACAGGCGCCAAAGTGGCCACAGCGCCTACCGGTGCATTGGCGGTGGTCTACCGTTAGCCGCCGCCAGTGGGCATCATCAATGGTGGTGGGCCAGTTATCGCGGTCGCCCTCCCACTTACCCTGCCCATAGGCGTCCGTCATATCAGTGGCAAGCACGGTAAAATCGCTGCTTTCGGTTTGCAGCGACTGCTCGAATAGCGAAAGCGTCGGGTTAGGCTCAGCGCCTTCCATTACCTGGTCCAGCTTGGCCACACACACATACCGGCCGCGACCTTTGGCCAGCGCGTAACGAAAGGCAATACCGCTATGGCTGGCAAGCGCGGGCAGGTCTTGATTCAGCACTTGCTCTTGCAAAGCAACCGTAGCGGTCGAAATGACCAGCCGCTTACCACGCGCTTTCGCAATGGGTAATGCAGCGATCAGATACGCCAGCGTTTTGCCGGTGCCGGTGCCCGCCTCCAGCACACAGACATGGCTGTCGCTGGTGCGCTTGCCTTCGCTATCGCTTTCGATATCCCCTAACGTGCGGGCAATCTCAGCAATCATCAGGCGCTGCCCGTAGCGTGGCGTCAGCTCAAGCTTTTCCACCACGCGACGATAAGCGTCCTGAATATCGCTTTTTAGGGCATCATCAAGCATGTGCTTTACAGCATACCTTCCGGCGGATGTTCGCAGGGCAGTTTGCCGTTGATATAGCGTTCGATCTCAGGCAATGAGAAGGCATCTTCTTCGCCCACAAAGCTGATGGAAACGCCTTTGGCGCCTGCACGACCGGTACGACCAATACGGTGAACGTAGTCTTCCGGGTCTTCAGGCAGCGTGTAGTTGATGACGTGGCTTACGTCTTCAATGTGAATTCCGCGGCCTGCCACATCCGTAGCAACCAGTACTTGAATATCACCTTCGCGGAAACGCTCAAGCGTAGTGATGCGCTGGCTTTGCGGTACGTCACCCGACAGCATGGCCGCACTGATACCGGCTTTTTTCAGCAGGTCATCCAGCTTACGAACCAAATCGCGGCGATTACCGAATACCATCACACGCTCAAAGCTCTCTTGCTCAAGCAGGTTTACCAGCAGGCGCTGCTTATCGTCGTCCGAGACGAGATAAACACGCTGGTCAATATCCGCCTGGTTTTCAACCGTGACTTCAATCTCAACGTGGGCTGGGTTAACCGTCCACTGATTGGCCAGATTGAGAATATCGTCGGTAAAGGTGGCAGAAAACAGGAACGTCTGGCGCTCTTCTGTCTTCGGCGTGTAGCGAATAATACGCTTTACGTCAGGAATAAAGCCCATCGACAGCATACGGTCGGCTTCATCCAATACCAGCACTTCCACTTCAGAAAGGTCGATATCGCGCTTTTGATGGAAATCCAGCAAGCGGCCTGGCGTTGCGACCAGGATATCAATCTTTTTGCCCAAACTTTCGCGCTGCTTTTGATAGTCCATCCCACCAACAACGCTGGCCACGTTCAACTGCGTAAAGCGAGCAAGCGCCTTGGCGTCTTTTTCGATTTGCAGGGCCAACTCACGCGTAGGCGCAATAATCAGTGCTCGCGGCGCACCGGGCTTTTGACCATCCGGTGCAGGCTCTTCAAGGAAGTACGCCATTACCGAGATCAAAAATGCAGCCGTCTTGCCGGTACCGGTTTGCGCTTTACCCACTATATCGCCACCCAGCAGCGTTGCACGTAGCGCTTCAGCCTGGATCGGTGTGCAGTATTCAAACCCTTGGGCATGAATGGCGCGCATCAACGGTAGCGGCAGATCAAAGTCATGAAAGCGCCACTTGCCAGCCACGGCAGGCACCTGAAACTGACGAAGATCCCAGCTAGACTGGCGGCGACGCGGTTTCCGACGGCGACGTTTCGGCTTGCGGTTCTGGGCCGATGCTATGGTCTGTTCCGACTCGCTCATAGGCTATGTATCTGTCCATTACTGTGAATGTTAGGCATCACGAAGCGCGTATTGTATCAGGGGTTGGCGCTAAGAGCGCGTCCTGCTGTCGAAGGTAGGCCAGAGCCTGTTAGAATATGGCTTAATTCGACATAAGGAGCGCGACATGACGCGTAAGAAAAAAACACGTTCTTTGGCTGACAAGGTGACGATTCGCACCGGGCGCCGCAAAGACTATAAACAGTGGCGCCATGATAACCCCGACCAGGTGACCTCTTCACGCCGTTTTGTCGCCAAAAAGCAGCAGCAGCGTAAACTTCAGGCAGAGCGCAAGCTGGCGCGCCAACAGGAGGGCCAAAGTATCGCCATCCATCCTGACAAAGAGACGGATCATACGCCAGAGGATAAATCGTAATGCGATTGGTTTCTTTCAACATCAACGGCATCCGCGCTCGGCTTCATCAGTTGCAGGCCTTGATTGATACCCAGCAGCCTGACGTTATAGGCCTGCAGGAAACCAAAGTACAGGACAGCGAGTTCCCCCTGGCCGATGTAGAGGCCATGGGCTATCACGTCTATTACCATGGGCAAAAAGGCCACTATGGGGTGGCGTTAATGTGCCGCCAAAAGCCCCAGGACATCTTTTATGGCTTTCCCGATGATGGCGAAGAAGCGCAGCGGCGCATGATTGGCGTACGCTTGCTGGCTGACGACGGCGAATCAGTCACCGTTTGGAACGGCTACTTCCCACAGGGTGAAAACGTTAGCCATCCGACGAAATTTCCCCATAAAGCGCACTTTTACCGCCAACTCACAAGTCTGCTCAACGAACATTACCGTGCGGACGAGCGTCTAGCGATTATGGGTGATTTTAACATTTCACCTGAAGATCAGGATATCGGCATTGGCGAGGCAAGCCGCAAGCGCTGGCTGCGTGAAGGCAAAGCAAGTTTTCAGCCGATTGAGCGCGAATGGCTGGCGGGCATCAAAGCATGGGGACTAACCGACAGCTATCGCCTTTGCTACCCAGAGAACAATGAGTGGTTCAGTTGGTTTGATTATCGTTCCAAAGGCTTTGACCGCGAGCCCAAACGTGGCCTACGGATCGACTATATTCTAGTAACACAGCCGCTTGCCGACTGCGTTCAGGCAGCGGGGATCGATTATGAGCTGCGCGCGATGGAACGCCCCTCCGACCATGCACCGACCTGGAGCGATTTTGCGGTTACGCTCAGTCCTTCTGACGTTAATTGAAATTGGCCAGCCACTGGCTGGCTTCTTCATCGCCCAACTCAGCTGCCTGGAAAAGCGCCTGCTCGGCCTGCTCTTCATTTCCCCAGGCATAAGCCAACTGCCCATATTGGCGCCAGTCCTTGGCCGCTTGGGTATATTCAGCCAATGTTTGCCAGGCACTTAGCGCATTATCGACGTGCTTGGCCTGCTGCCAGGACGTGGCGAGCAAGCGTAACGAGTGCTCATCTCGCTCAAGCTCCCCCTTCGCCAAGGCATTTTCCACATGCTCTGCGGCCCGCGCAGGCGTTCCTCCGCTTCGATGCAGCTGAACCAGTAGCCAAAAGTCATCCTTTGTTTCCAGCTTGCCCAACTGCCACGCCATTTCCCACAAGCCAGCGGCAACGCCTGGCTGGCCTGCCTGCTGGGCAAGCCCCGCTGCCTGCTGCCACGCGTCTCTATCGCTTTGTGGGCCCAGGCCTTCAACCAACCAGCCAAGCGCCTGTTCGCTTTGCCCTGAATGTCGTAGTACGGCAAGCGCCAGCGCTTGCTGGCTCTCATCAAGCGCTTGTGTTTGCTCAACGGCCTGATTCAGCTGCTCAGCGGCAGCATCCCATTGCGCCTCTTGCGCCATCAAACGCACCAACTGCCATAGCGCGGCGATATCCTGCTCGTTCTCTAGCCATTCGCTCAATAAATCAATGGCCTGCTCATTTTGCCCCGCCACACGTCGCAGCGACGCTTCTTCACGCAACCAACGCGCTGCCTGCTCTGCACCCACACCGCTGGTCTGACGCGCCAATGCGAGATGATCAGCGGCCTGAGCAGGCTTTTCCTGGCGAGCCAAAGCGCTTGCCGCCAGCTGATGGTAGAGCGCACTGGCCCAACGGTCAGAAACATTTCCTCCAGCCAATCGATTCGCCTGGGCGGTGGCGCGTTCAGCCACGGTCTCAAACGCACCACTTTGCAACTGCTCTTGCTGCGTTTTCAAATCACGAATGATGTCACCCGAAAGCGGTGCATCGGCCTGAGCGGCAGAAGCCCAAACACTGAACATTAGAATCCATGCTAAACGCTGCATTCCGTTACCTCAATTGAAACTCTATGCGCTGTGTGGCACGCCGGATCTGCTGGCTGCTGGCAAACTGCCACTGCCCAATAGCCTTTTGGGCGGCGTCATCAAATACACGCCGTGGCTGAGAATTCGTTACTCGAACGGAGGACCGGTCAACGCTACCATCGCGACGAATAATAAATTCCACCTCAACGAACCCTTCCATACCTCTGCGCTGCGCGCGCGGTGGATAATTAGGGTTAACACGATTGGTAGGCGCCACCTGCCCGACACTTACTGGCTCGTTGGAAGGCGGCGCTTCGGCTACCGGGGCCGCTTCACGCTGAGCGGGTGCCTCCGTGGGCGTCGCTACTGGCGCTGCTTCCGTCGGCGGCTCTGGGGATGGCTCAGGTGCAGGTTCCGGCTGCGGTGCGGGCTGAGGCTCGGGTTGAGGCTCGGGCGCTATTTCCGTTAACTCCGGCAGCTCATCCTCCATCTCCACCGGCTCGACGGGTACGTCAGGTAGCTCTACATCAGGCAGCGTAATAGCACTATCGGTTACCGGAGGCGGCTCGGGTGTCGGCATGGGCGGCGGCGCCTGCTGAGGCGTGGCTTGCGCAGGCTGTGGCGCTGGCGCCTCTTGCTCAGGCGCCACTTCTGGCGCTTCCACCATATTCATGGTCATGGTCATTATCGGCGTTTCAGGCTCGCTTTCTGGCGGCGTTACCAGTAGTGCCAGCAGCCAAAACAGACCCACTGCCAGCGTAATTCCCACCAGAAAGGACACCGCATGACGCATCATGGCGCACTCCGGCTCGCAGCGACGGCCACCTGCCCTACCCCGGCCTCTTTAAGGCGATCCATAACTTCAATGAGCAGCCCGGTCGTCGATGCCCGGTCCGCCTGGATCACGGCAGACCCTTGCTCGGTCAACATACCGGCCACTTCCCGCCCTACGTGATGGACATCCACTGGCTTACCGTCCACCCAGACAGCACCTTCAGGTGTAATAGCCACCAGCACCTGCGCTTCCGGGCGTGGACTCGCCGCACTCGATTCCGGGCGTTCAATCTCGATACCGCTCTCTTTAATGAAGCTGGTCGTTACGATAAAGAAGATCAGCATAATGAACACCACATCGAGCATGGGCGTCAGGTTGACTTCATTGCTTTCTGCGTTTGCGTCCATTGAACGGCGTCTACGCATCACTCTCCTCCAAGGCACGTGCCAGCCGGTCATGCAACCGCTGATCTTCTCGACGAATCACGTGCTCTAAACGACTAATAAACAGAAGCCCCACGACCGCAATCGCCATACCGGTTAACGTAGGCAGCGTTGCACGCGCCACGCCATCAGCCATCGCGCGCGCTTGATGCGTATCACTCATCGAGAGACTATCAAATACGGTAATCATGCCGGTAACAGTACCCAGCAGGCCCAGCAAGGGGCAGAGCGCGACCAGCAGTTTTAACCAGGGCAGCGGACGACGAAGCCTGGCCACCAATGCTTCTGCCCACACGTGGCGTAGCGTGCGCGCGCTCCAGCTGCGGTGGTCGCGTCGCTCCGCCCAGCGACGAATCAACTGCCGACGGGCGGAACGCCAGGTAATGCGGTAGTACCACCAGCGCTCTATCGCCATGCCGAACACCAGCACCGCGACCAACGCTAGCACGACCAGAACCGCACCACCGGCATCGACTAACCGCTCTACCGGTTCAAGCCAGAGAGGTAGCGTGGGCATATCAATTCACCGACGTAGCATGAGCAGTAGATTGAGCTTCCAAATGATCCGCCAAGGTCGCACTCGCCTCGCCTTCAATCACCTGGCTTAAGTGACGGCTGCGGCTTGAAAGCGCCGTTTGCGCAAACAGCAAAGGCACCGCCGTAATGAGGCCCAGCACCGTGGTGACCAATGCCTGGCTAATGCCCCCTGCCATGAGCTGCGGATCGCCGGTGCCAAACACGGTAATCGCCTGAAACGTTACAATCATGCCGGTCACCGTACCTAACAACCCCAGCAGCGGTGCAATAGCAGCCAATAGCTTAACAATGGGCTGACCCCGCTCAATGCGCGGCAACTCTGCCAGTACCGCTTCATCCAAACGTGCTTCTAACGCTTCAGGGGTTTGGTGCTTATCCATCTCTTTAAAGCGAAGCAACACGCGGCCTAGTGGGTTATTCGACTGCAACTGATTAAGCGACTGACGTTGGCGGCGCACGCGAAGACTCTGTAGCACCAAGTAGGCATATTGCCCCAGCGCCACCAGCAGACCCAACACCCCCAGCACGACGATGACATAACCGACGTACCCGCCCTGCTGGAAACGCTCCCACAGGCTAGGACGTTGAGAAAGCGCCTGTAAAACGGGGCCTTGAGTGGGGTCAATCAGGAATTCCCTGCTTTCTCCCTGATGGTAAGCCGCGAGCACACGTTGAATTTCGTCTGGCGTACGCGGCGCTTCGGCCAAATGACTGACGTCACCTTCTTGCTGAAGTAGTGCATTTTCCGTAAACGCGGCGAAGTCACCCAATCGAACCACGTTACGGGGCGCGATCGTGCCGCTGGAATCCGCGACCGGAAGCTCCAAACGTTCAACCTGCCCGGTTTTTGCAGCCAGCGTTGCCAAACTGTCGACCACGTTTTCTAGCTGACGACGTTCAAGCACTTCCGCGCTATCCAGGCGAGGCGGCAGTATCTCTTCTTGCAAGGTTAACCAGCTATCTTCACCCAATGCGTTGCGCACTTCGGTACTGTGTCGCGCAAGGTTTGCCAACAAGCCGGAAAGCGCTTCACCCTGTTCGTTCTGACGCTCGGTTAACTCACTGGCCTGCTCAGCCTGCTCGGTTTGCTGGGCTTGCAGCGCCTCACGCTGCTCCTCGGCTGACTGGTGGGCGGCGCGAGCCTCTTCAAGCGCTGCATTTAACGCTTGCTGATCTTCCAAAAAGCGCGCCAAGCGCTCCTGGTCACGCGCCTCAGCGGCCTGGCGTGCTTCGCGTAGCGATGAAACAGGCTCACTTTGCGCCGAGACGCCGAAACTGACGGCGACAAGCCCCACCAACAAACCAGCACTTACCAGGCGTTGCAGACGTTGACGATTGACGCTCATGGCTGACCTCTCTGCTGTTCTGCAACGGTAATGGATAGCGGCAACCTCAATAGATCCGGCGTGCGCTGGTCAGCGGCGATGCGCAGACCATTGCGGACTTCGCGCCGTGCTCGCTCATCCAACGGTAGCCATTCATGGTTGGCGGCATCCCAAACACCGCCTTCCCGAGCGTCTGGCGTCAGGTAGTAAAATCCAATTCTACCGACGCGTAGATAATCTACTTCCCGAGCATTGCCTTCAGGGCTTTGCAAACGTCCGCGCCAGTTATCAATGTCACGGCCGTATTCAAGCTCTACTCGCCATGCTTCTAATAAGCCGTTGATCCGCTCAACGGTGTTGCTGCTCTGCGCCTCATCAGAGTGCACGACTCGAGCCAAGCGCTCATCGCGCAAGAACGGCATATCCTGCTCAATCCAGCGCGTTAGCTGTGCTTGCATATCCTGCTCGATAAGCGGTAGCGCCGCGCGTGTCTCTTCCAGGGTATTCAGTGCAGTACTTAAACGCTTCTGACGTTCGGCTTCTTCTACCAAACGCGCACTTAGCGACGCGTTTGTGGCCTCCATTTGGCGAGTCTCACGCTCTAGCCGACGTAACTCTTCTAGCGCGCCCCGGGTCTCTTCATCGGCTGCATCAATTTGCTGCTGCAGGGCCGCCTGGGTTTGTTGGGCTTCTACGCTCTGGGCCGCCTGGCCCGCTGTTTCATCGCTTGCCATTAGCCCACCGCTGACTAGCACGAAGGCTAAGCAACACGTACGCACGGCAAAGAAAGACCTGTTCAGCACGTCGACTCTCCGTTACTGCCTAGCGAGCTTTACCATTAGCCACACTAGAAACCAATTAAGTATAAGAACGATTTGCGTTTAAATTCTACGCGTTAGCCTACCACCATCTCAATAAATGACAATATTTATCATTAACATTAAGACGTTTTTTTGCTTTATTTTGGGTATAAAAAAGGGCGCCAAATGGCGCCCCGCTTATAATGGTGATGCTTGATGTCTTAAACGTTCAACATGACACATGTCTTTATGGCACATGTCTTTATGACACGGTCCTTATGACATAGCCTTTGGTTAGCGGCGCGAGAGGAAGCTCCCACGCCTGCTCACGGCTTACCCATTTGGCTTCAGCGATTTCAGCGGCCGCCTCTACCGGCTCATCAATCACCAGCCCATAGAGCTGCGCTTCAATCGTCATGCCAGGCTCATTCGCCGCCGGGGCCTTCTGTACGCCCAAAGGAAGCAGCCGGTCTTCAGTGACATGCAAACCGAGCTCTTCTTTAAGCTCACGACATAGTGCTGCCAGTGCCGTTTCACCCAGGTCGATCTTACCGCCCGGCTGCATAAAGAAAGCGGTGCCCTGTTTACGCACCAGCAGCAGTCGACCATCCAGGTCACTTACAACCGCCGCTGCGATTTTCAGTACACTGGCCGTGTTTGGCGTTACATCTGGCATGGCCCTTCCCTCTTTTTACCGCTTACCGGATGAGACTATTAAAACTCCCAGTCATCATCTTCAGTGGCAATGGCTTTGCCAATAACGTACGAGGAGCCAGAGCCTGAGAAGAAGTCGTGGTTTTCATTCGCGCTGGGCGACAGAGCCGCCATAATCGTCGGGTCAACGTCGGTCACGCTACTGGGGAACAGCGGCTCATAGCCCAGGTTCATCAGCGCTTTGTTGGCGTTATAATGAAGAAATTTCTTCACATCTTCCGACAGCCCCACTTCGTCATACAGTGACTCGGTGTAGCGCACTTCATTATCATACAGCTCAAGAAGCAGCTCATACGCGTAATCCTTGACTTCCTGCTGACGCTCGGGCGTGGCTTCTGCCAAGGCTTGCTGGAATTTGTAGCCAATGTAGTAACCGTGTACCGCTTCATCGCGAATAATCAAACGAATAAGATCAGCGGTGTTGGTTAGCTTGGCGTGGCTGGACCAGTACATGGGCAGATAGAAGCCCGAATAGAACAAAAAGGACTCCAAAAATACGCTGGCCACCTGGCGCATCAACGGGTCATCAGAGCGATAGCGCTCCAGAATCAGTTCTGACTTAGCCTGGAGCGTGGGATTCTCTTCACTCCACCGGAAGGCATCGTCCACATCGCGCGTGGCGCATAGCGTCGAGAAAATCGAGCTGTACGAACGCGCATGCACCGACTCCATAAACGCAATATTGGTGTATACCGCCTCTTCATGGGGTGTGCGAGCATTTTCCATTAGCACCGGAGCACCAATGCTGCTTTGGACCGTATCCAGCAGCGTCAGGCCTGTAAACACGCGAATGGTTAGCTGCTTTTCCTGCTGGGTCAGTGTGTTCCACGATTGAATATCGTTGGAAAGCGGCACTTTTTCCGGCAGCCAAAAGTTACTGGTCAGGCGATTCCATACTTCAAGATCCTTGTCATCCTGAAGACGGTTCCAGTTGATCGCATTCACCCGCGATAAGCGTTGCGTGGTAGTCATGAAATAACTCTCATTAAAAGCGCCGTATTACATACGGCGCATCAAGTACAGAATATCAAATGCTGGCAATTTGCCAGGCACGGGTATTAAAGCGTGCAGGAAACACAGCCTTCCACTTCAGTACCTTCCAGCGCGCTTTGGCGCAGACGAATGTAATAGAGCGTTTTAATACCTTTTCGCCACGCGTAAATCTGCGCCTTATTGATATCACGCGTTGTCGCAGTGTCCGGGAAGAACAGCGTCAATGAGAGCCCCTGATCAACGTGCTTGGAAGCCTCAGCGTAGGTATCAATAATCTTCTCAGGGCCAATTTCATAAGCGTCCTGGAAGTAATCAAACGTGGACTCGCTCAAGAACGGCGCAGGGTAATAAGCACGCCCCAGCTTGCCTTCTTTACGAATCTCGATCCTGGCCGCTACCGGGTGGATACTTGAGGTCGAGTGGTTAATATAGGAAATAGAGCCCGTGGGCGGCACCGCCTGCAAGTTGCGATTATAAAGGCCGTGGGCCATTACCGAAGCCTTGAGCTCCTGCCAGTCCTGCTGAGTAGGCAGCGTGATGTCGCTACGCTCGAACAGGCCGCGTACTTTATCGGTGCGTGGCAGCCACTCCTGGTCGGTATATTTATCGAAGAACTCGCCCGTTGCATATTTGGAGTCTTCAAAGCCTGCAAACGTATCGTTATGCTCAATCGCCAAGCGGTTCGATGCGCGGATGGCATGAAAGGCGATGCAGTAGAAATACAGGTTGGTAAAGTCCAACCCCTCTTCAGAGCCATAATAAATGTGTTCGCGAGCCAGGTAACCGTGCAGGTTCATCTGACCAAGACCAATAGCGCGTGACTTGGCATTACCTTCGGCAATAGAGGGTACGCTACGTAGATTGCTCATTTCAGAAACCGCGGTTAACCCGCGAATGGCGATCTCAACGCTTTCGCCAATATTGCCGGCGTCCATTACCTTGGCGATGTTCATCGATCCCAGGTTACAGGAGATATCCTGCCCCATTTGGCGATAGCCAAGATCATCGTCGTATTCGGTAGGTGTGTTGACCTGCAGAATTTCCGAGCACAGGTTACTCATATTGATACGACCAGCAATCGGGTTCGCCCGGTTGACCGTATCTTCAAACATGATGTACGGGTAGCCCGACTCAAACTGCAGCTCTGCCAGTGTCTGGAAGAATGCCCGCGCATTGATTTTGTGCTTACGGATGCGCGCGTCCGCGACCATCTCATGGTATTTCTCGGTAACGCTGACGTCGCCAAACGGGACGCCATAAACACGCTCAACGTCGTAAGGCGAGAACAGGTACATATCGTCATTACGCTTGGCAAGCTCAAACGTAATATCCGGAATCGTCACGCCCAGCGACAACGTTTTAATGCGGATTTTCTCGTCAGCATTTTCACGCTTGGTATCCAAAAAGCTCAGGATATCGGGGTGGTGCGCATTCAGATAAACCGCGCCAGCGCCTTGGCGAGCACCCAGCTGGTTCGCATAGGAGAAGGCATCTTCCAAGAGTTTCATGATCGGGATAATACCCGACGACTGATTTTCAATACGCTTGATGGGTGCGCCGGACTCACGGATATTGCTCAACAAAAAGGCAACACCGCCGCCCCGCTTGGAAAGCTGTAGCGCTGAGTTAATCGAGCGACCGATCGACTCCATGTTGTCTTCAATACGCAGCAAGAAGCACGATACCAACTCACCGCGCTGCTGCTTGCCGCAGTTCAGGAAGGTAGGCGTCGCTGGCTGGAAACGACCGCTGATTATTTCATCAACCAAGGATTTTGCCAGCGCTTCATCGCCGCGCGCCAGGGTCAGTGCCACCATGCATACGCGGTCTTCATAGCGCTCAAGGTAACGCTTACCGTCGAACGTTTTTAGCGTATAGCTGGTGTAGTACTTGAAGGCACCTAAAAAGCTTGGAAAACGGAATTTGTAGGCATACGCCTGCTCAAACAACGCTTTAACAAAAGCGAAGCTGTATTGGCCGAGCATCTCCGCTTCGTAATAGCCCTCTTCCATCAGGTAATCGAGCTTTTCTTCCAGCGAGTGGAAAAAGACGGTGTTCTGGTTAACATGTTGCAGGAAGTACTGACGTGCTGCTTCACGGTCTTTATCCAGCTGTAGCTCACCGTTGGCACCGTACAAATTAAGCATCGCGTTTAGCGCGTGGTAATCCAAAGTACGCGCTTCGGAAGCTCCCGTAGCCGGCCGTTTGGGTTCAGCCTGGTTTTTCGTGACTAGGTTTGTCGTTTCCAAAACTCTTCTACTCCTTTGCGAACCTTGGCCACGTCATCGTCGGTGCCAAATAATTCAAATCGATACAGCAATGGCACACGGCACTTTTCTGCAATAACGCGACCAGCCAGGCCATACGCATCACCAAAATTAGTGTTACCGGCAGCAATGACGCCGCGAATAAAGCGTCTATTCTGCTCATCGTTAAGAAAGCGAATAACTTGCCCTGGCACCGCACCTTTTGCCTCGCCGCCCCCGTAGGTGGGCGTGATTAATATATAAGGTGCTGTGGCATGTAGCGTCGGTTCATCACGCCCTAGCGGAAGACGCTGTGCGGCCAGACCAAGTTTTTGTACAAAACGATGAGTGTTACCTGATTTGGTGGAGAAATAAATTAGGCTGCCGACCTGGGGTGTTGCAGCGGCGGCGTCCACCAACATAGCAATTTTACGCCAACGCTTGGATACGGTCCGGGCGGAAACCCGACCAGTGATCATCACCAGCAACGACCACTGGAAGCTGGCGGTAGCCAAGGGCTTCTACTTCTTGCTGGGCACCTGACTCAGCGGTGATATCAATAACGGTATACGCTAGACCCTGTTTATCCAGAGCACGGTAGGTAGCAGTACACTGAACACAAGCAGGCTTGCTATAAATCTGGATTGCCATGGTCATTTTCCCCTTTTCATAGCGGTATTTTTCGGGCAGAGCATATCTAGTACCTCCCCCCCTCTGAAGACATCACACATACTATATATAGACCATGGGAAAATCAATTCAAGCATATATAGTATTTTTTCATCCACAGGTTATTGACAGCTCATGCCCAGCCTACGGTCTGGAAACAAAAAAACCGCCCCACAGAGGGGGCGGCATTGTGCAGGCGCCAGCGGCTGGCATCCTGCCCGACATAGCGCTAAATTAAGCGATAGCAGCCTGATAGCGACGCTCTACGTCTTCCCAGTTAACGACGTCGAAGAACGTAGCAACGTAGTCAGGACGCTTGTTCTGATACTTCAGGTAGTAGGCGTGCTCCCATACATCCAGGACGAGCAGCGGCGTGTTGCCGTGCATCAACGGGTTATCCTGGTTCAGCGTATTTTCAACAACCAGCTTTTTCGCGGGAGTCACGGAGAGCCATGCCCAGCCGCTACCAAAACGACCTACGGCTGCCTTTTTGAACTCTTCCTTGAAGGAGTCCAGGCCGCCTAGTTCGCTATCAATAGCATTGGCAACATCGCCCTGAGGCTGACCACCACCGTTCGGCGACATCATTTGCCAGAACATGGAGTGGTTGGCATGGCCGCCGCCGTTGTTAATAACCGCTTGACGCTTGGCTTCCGGCACACGGTCCAGGTTTGAGACGAGCTCTTCAATCGCAACGTCCTCAAGGCCTGTGCCCTCAAGTGCAGCGTTGAGGTTATTGACGTACGTTTGGTGGTGACGCGAGTGGTGAATTTCCATGGTCATCGCATCAATATGCGGCTCGAGTGCGTCATAAGCGTACGGCAGTTCGGGAAGTGTATGTGCCATATTATCATCTCCTTGAGTGGCTTGCGTTGCGTTCATCATGATAGGTGTGGTCAGCCCACACCTTTTTCAACCGCTTTGGCGGCACTTTCTCACATTGCCCGTACTTTAGCCAACTACGGGCAGTTTATCTAATTTACTCTCCTAAAAAAGCCGGCTTTTAATAAGCCGGCTTGGGTAAACCAAGTCAATCCAGAAACGCCTTACAGCTTGCTCTCAAGTTCAGGCAGAATCTCGAACAAATCGCCTACCAGACCATAGTCCGCTACTTGAAAGATCGGTGCTTCATCGTCTTTATTAATCGCGACAATGACCTTGGAGTCTTTCATGCCCGCCAAATGCTGAATGGCGCCCGAAATACCTACGGCAATATAGAGATCAGGTGCCACGATCTTGCCGGTTTGCCCGACCTGCATGTCGTTAGGAACAAAGCCTGCATCTACCGCTGCCCGTGAGGCGCCTACGGCCGCCCCCAGCTTGTCGGCGATACCGTCCAGCAGCTTGAAGTTCTCGCCATTGCCCATGCCGCGGCCGCCTGAAATAACCACTTTGGCGCCACCCAGCTCGGGTCGGTCGGACTGTGCAAGTTCTTCTTTAACAAAGCTTGACTGGGTATTTTCAACCACCACATCGACCGCTTCTAGCGTAGCGCTGCCGCTGCTGGCAACGGCATCAAACGCGCTGGAGCGTACGGTAATTACTTTCAGCGCATCATCACTTTTCACGGTGGCGATGGCGTTCCCCGCATAAATGGGACGCAGGAAGGTGTCAGCGCTCTCAATGCCAATGACGTCGGAAAGCTGGCTAACATCTTTTAGGGCAGCCAAACGCGGCAACACATTTTTACCGGTTGTGGAGGCGCTCGCCAGCACATGGGTGTAACCACTGGCTAACTCCACCAGCAGCGCGCCCATGGGCTCAGCCAGTTGGTAAGCGTAAACAGCGTTATCTGCAACCCGCACCTTGCTGACGCCATCAAGCTTGGCGGCTGCTTCAGCGGCAGCCTGGACGCCCTCTCCAGCCACCAGAACGTCAATATCGCCACCGATGGCTTTGGCGGCAGCTACCACGTGAGCGGTGGCGCTGGCGAGTTGGCCGTCATTGATATCGGCAAGTACCAAAATGCTCATTAGATCAGCTCCTTTCAAAGCACTTATCTTGAAGAACTTATCTCAAAGAACTTTTCTTAAAGAACTTTGGCTTCGTTTTTTAGTTTATCGATCAATTCATCCACCGACGCAACCTTAATACCGCCTTTACGTTCTGCCGGGGACTCGACTTTCAAAAGGCTTACCCTGGATGCCACCTCAATGCCGTAATCGGCAGGGGTTTTGACGTCCATCGGTTTCTTTTTAGCCTTCATGATATCCGGCAGCTTGGCGTAGCGTGGCTCGTTCAAGCGCAAATCGGTTGTCACAATGGCAGGCAGCGTCAGCGCAACAGTCTGCAAGCCGCCATCGATTTCACGGGTAACGTTAACCGTATCACCATCAATGGCCACTTCTGAGGCGAACGTGCCTTGCGGCAAGTTGGTTAAGGCAGCCAGCATCTGGCCCGTCTGGTTATTGTCGGTGTCGATCGCCTGCTTACCCAGGATGACCAAGCCGGGCTGCTCTTCGTCAACCACCTTGGCCAGCAACTTGGCAACTGCTAGCGACTCAACTCGCTCGTCGGTTTCGATGTGAATAGCGCGGTCAGCACCCAGCGCCAGCGCGGTACGCAGCTGTTCCTGGGCGGCTTTGGGGCCAACGGTGACGGCCACCACTTCAGTAGCAACGCCCTTCTCTTTTAGGCGTACCGCCTCTTCCACCGCAATTTCGCAGAAGGGATTCATGGCCATTTTGACATTGGTAAGATCAACGTCAGAGTGATCTGCTTTGACGCGGATTTTGACGTTATAGTCGATGACGCGTTTAACCGCGACGAGTACTTTCATAGGTTCCTCGCTTGGCTGGTGGCAAAAGCCGTTAACCAAAGTCGGCACCCGCCCAGCGGACACCGCTTATAAAAGAGTCAGCCTCGCCATACGCGATGACGATGCCGAAGAGATTCATGCAAGCGTTTGATAGGCACGCAGTTACAAAACCTTGTTAATTTGCCACAGCCTGCCCAATGGCAACAATACCCATTCGCTACCGCTATAGTCGAACAATCACCAAACAGGGCTACGTTTGGGCCACTGAGCATGAAACGCGCTTTTAGCATCGTAGGCGTGACCTGACCACGGTATTATGCCTATCATGGAGCATAACCAGAAGCAAACGACCGTTTTATATTAAGGCCGTGTTTTTATAAGGCACTGCACTTATGAGAATAAGGAGAGACCAGGTGGAAAATGTTGAACGCGACGTCATGGACTTTGATGTAGTGATTGTAGGCGCGGGTCCTTCTGGGCTTGCCGCTGCCTGCCGCCTGATGCAGCAAGCAAATGAAGCCGAACAAGAACTGACCGTTTGTGTCGTGGAAAAAGGCTCTGAAGTCGGTGCGCACATTTTATCTGGCGCGGTGTTTGAGCCACGGGCGCTCAATGAACTCTTTCCCGACTGGCAAGAGCGTGGCGCCCCTTTGAACACTCCCGCCATTCGCGATGATGTTTACCTGCTCAAAGATGCCCAAAAGGCACAGAAGCTGCCCAATTCGCTGGTCCCCAAAAGCATGCACAATACCGGCGGTGATCAAACGCGCTACGTGATCAGTGCTGGTAATCTGTGCCGCTGGCTTGCCGAGCAAGCTGAAGCGCTGGGTGTTGAAATTTTCCCCGGCTTCGCCGCCCAGGACGTCATTATTGAAGAAGATGCCGTACGCGGCATTTTGATAGGCGATATGGGCGTCGCCGCTGACGGCACGCCGAAAGATGGCTATATGCCGGGCATGGAGCTGCGTGCCAAATACACGCTGTTTGCTGAAGGCGCGCGTGGTCATTTAGGCAAACGCTTAATCAAGCATTTTTCCCTTGATGCTGGACGCGACCCGCAACACTACGGCATTGGCCTAAAAGAGCTCTGGGACGTTCCCGCTGACAAGCATGAACCCGGGCTTGTGGTTCACGGTTCTGGCTGGCCGCTGGATAAAGATACCTCTGGGGGCTGGTTCCTGTATCACGCTGAAAACCAGCAGGTAGTGGTTGGCCTGATTATGGATCTTTCCTATCAGAACCCCTGGCTTTCGCCGTTTGATGAATTTCAGCGCATGAAGCATCACCCGGCGCTTAGCCAATATCTGGAAGGCGGTAAGCGTGTAGCTTACGGCGCCCGAGCGCTCACCAAAGGAGGTTTTAACTGCCTGCCTAAAATGACGTTTGCAGGCGGCCTACTAATTGGCTGTGATGCAGGAACCCTTAATTTCTCCAAAATCAAAGGCCTGCATACCGCCATGAAGTCAGGCCTGGTGGCCGCTGAAAGCGTTTTTGAAGCCCTAAAAGCAGGTGATGAAGGCGCGCAAGAACTGGCTAGCTTTACCCAAAAGTGGGAAGCCAGCTGGGCTTACGAAGAGCTTAAAGAAAGCGCAAGCTTTGGACCCGCCATGCATAAGTACGGCACCGTGGGTGGCGGCGCTTACAACTTTGTTAATCAGTTGCTGGGCAACAAGCTGCCCAATGTTCACGACACGACCACTGATTACGGCGCTCTAAAACCGGCGGCTGAGTTTGAAAAAATCAATTACCCCAAGCCGGACGGAAAGCTCTCGTTTGATAAGTCCTCTTCGGTGTTTCTCTCCAACACCAATCACGAAGAGGACCAGCCGTGCCACCTGCACCTGGACGATCCTGACATTCCGATTAAGCACAACTTACCCAAGTATGCCGAGCCGGCCCAGCGTTACTGCCCTGCAGGCGTGTATGAAGTGGTAGAGGATGATGCTGGGCAGCCACGTTTTCAGATCAACTTCCAGAACTGCGTGCACTGCAAAACCTGTGACATTAAGGACCCGGCCCAGAATATTACCTGGGTAGCGCCTGAAGGCGGCGGCGGGCCCAACTATCCCAATATGTAAGCTGTAAACAGCAGGCGCCAAACAGAGCCACTTGCACCGCCTAACCGTTAGGCGGATTGCACAGGTGGCTCTAATCGCTCAATGGGTGCGCGGCGAGCAATTAAACGTCGCCTGCCTGCTTGAACAAAACGCACATCAATGACCGGATCAGAGGGATTACCTTCTACCGAGGCAATCTCTCCCTCACCAAAAACGGCGTGATGCAGCCGCTGTCCGGGGTAAAAGTGCTCCCCTGGCGCATAAGCGGCCTGGGGCTCCTTCACCTCGGGCGCCGTTAACGTAATATCGTCACGCCCTAACCGCTCAAGATAGCGTTGTACAATCGCTGGCGAAGCCGCCCGTAACACAGCGCTTGTGGGCTCGCTCTTCGCTAGACACTCGGCAACCTGCATGCTGTCCTGCCATGCGCTTTCAGCAATAAAGCGACTTGGACGATGCGAGCCACCATCGTGCATAACCAGAAGCTGCTCTTCTGCGCGAGTAATCGCGACATAAAAGAGTCGGCGTTCTTCTTCAAGGCGCTCATCGCTCAGTGGCGTATCCCGGCTATAATGCGGGAAGTCTTCCTCATTGACGCCGGCGACTACCACAAGCGGCCACTCCAACCCTTTGGCACCATGCACGGTTGAAATCAGGACACCCCCGGCCTGGTTTTCAACCGGACGCTCTAATAACGCTATAAAGGCGTCCGGATCAGGCACGCTTTGAGCCTGTTCGATCAGCACATCCAAAAGGCGGACGTCCTCTTCGCCTTTATCCCGCCGGGCTGCGGCACGCTTTAGCGTTTTTTCAGCGTCGATGCTTTCCACCACATGGCTAAGTAATTTAGCGGATGGCCATGCACGTAGCCGGGGAAGCTCACACAATAACGCCCAGCGTTTTTTTAACGTACGCCGTTGAAGCGGCTTTAGCTCAGTAAGCACGGGGTCATGCCGTTCTGGCCACTCTTGCGTAGTGGCCAACTGGTAGGCCAAGCGCTGTAGCCGTTCCCGCGCGACAAAAGGCGTTGGCTGAGAGAGCAGTAACAGCAAGTGTTCTGGGTCGTGGAGAAGCTCAGGACGGCGAGATAGCTTTAAGTAACCCACTAACGCCTGCACCAACGGTAAGCGAAAAACAAAACGATCTTCACGCAGTAAGCGAAAGGGGATGCCGGCCTGCAATAACGCCAGCTGGAACGGTACGGAAAGTGCCCAACTGCGCACTAACAGGCTGACCTGGTGAAAAGCGCGCCCCTGCGCACTCCAATCCATCAAGGTATCCAGCAGGACAGCACTTCCCTGCCCGACCGATACCCGCGTATGCGGATTATTTGCCGCCGCCAAACAGAGCTGATCGGGGCGTCGTTGATTGGCAACAATCGCATGATTCGCGGTTAACGCCAGCGCATGCCCATGGCGAAACGTCGTTGATAGTGGGTAATCGGTGGGCCGCCCGAAGGTCGCGGTAAAATCCTCCAGCATGGTGTCCGGCCGCGCACCACGCCACTCGTAAATGCACTGATTAGCATCCCCTACCGCCATAACCGCCGCCGTGCTACCCGCCAATACCGCAAGGAGGCGTTGCTGCGCCGCGTTGATATCCTGATACTCATCAATAATGACGTGGTCCAAAAAGCCTTCCACGCGCTGGCGTAGCGTAGCGTCAGCTTCCAGCGCCTGGAGCGGCCGATACAGCAAATCGGCGTAGGTCATAAGACCTTCATCCGCGAGCATTCGCTCTGCTTCGTTAAACGCGCTGGGGAAGTAATCAGTGTCCGGCTCGTAGTTAAGCCGCTCATAAAGTGCTTGAGGTTCGGCCATTTCTGCTTTGACCAGATTACAAAAATGCGCCAGCGCCTCCAGGCGCTCGCCCTCAATGGCCGCATCGCGCCGCTCAACGCTTTCACGCAGCACATGTAAACTGGCCTGGCGAAGCAAGCGCTCCAACTGCCAGTCAGCCGACAGCAATCGGCGTGGTG
Organism: Halomonas sp. 72; assembly: GCF_052379785.1. Classification (NCBI taxonomy): domain Bacteria; kingdom Pseudomonadati; phylum Pseudomonadota; class Gammaproteobacteria; order Oceanospirillales; family Halomonadaceae; genus Halomonas; species Halomonas sp. 72. Next base: position 60,689 of record NZ_JBQSYY010000005.1, read on the forward strand.
CCAGCACTCCCCAACGGCACAGACTTTGGGTTAATCGATGCCCCAGCGAGTGAAAAGTACGCACCGCAGGCAGCGCCTGCCCGGAGGGGGACATGCTTACCAAGCGTTGATGAAAATCATCCCGTGCTGAGCGGTTAAACATCAGTATCAGCATCCGCTTGGGCGCAACCCCACCGGCCAGCAGATGCAGCACTCGGGCTGCCATGGTGGTGGTTTTACCCGCACCGGCGACTGCCGCTACTCTGGCATGGCCGTTTTCATGATGGACAACAGCGTGTTGTTCTGCGGTTAACTTCACAAAGCCTCACTCGGTGCGCCATTATCGCCGCCAGCGGCGTCCTCAGCATCCACACAGCCGAGTGGAAACCACTCACCGGCACTCCACACACCGACTTCACACTGGCCATTAGCCAGTGTTTTCATACTTGCTGCATCAACCAGTTGATAAAACACATGGCGATGTAATCGGGCGGATAACCCATACCGGACAGCAATTTCCGGCAGCATCTCGCCACCTTGAGTCTCGCTGAACGCTAGAGGGTGTGTCGCGTCAAGGCGCACGACATCTTCAAACTGGGTCGTAAACCACCAGGCATCCTCATGAAAGTCGGCCTCAACAGCCACAAAAGGCAAATCGTCCACCTGGAGACACCAGCGCTCAACAGGCGTCACCAGGCAGTAGCCTTCCGGGTCGTGGCGCAACAGCGAGGATAGCAAACGCGCAACATCAGGGCGGGCAAACGGCTGCCCTTCGTGTAACCAGGTGCCGTCTGCTTGAATCACAATATTGATATCGCCAGACAGCGCTGGCTGCCATTGATCCACAGGCGGAATAGTGGCCACACTTTGACGCTGCTGCAGGAGTCGATCAATATTCATTGCATCCGCCTTGCGCTAATACCGCTTAACGTGAAGACACGAGCCCAGACTGCGCCAGGGCCTGTTTAACATGCGCAGGCGCATCGGGCACGGCTGCTTTAAACAGCTGAAAGAAGTTGGCCGTCGCTTGCATGGCCACTTCATCGACGCTGATGCCCCGCGCTTTGGCGATGCACTCTGCCACCTCAACAACCCACGCAGGTTCGTTGGGTTTGCCACGGTAAGGCACAGGGGCCAAGTAAGGACTATCGGTTTCAATAAGCAGACGATCCAGCGGCAGTTGGCGGGCCAATTCACGCAGCGACGCCGCGTTATTAAAGGTAATAATACCGGACAACGAAATATAGAAGCCAAGCCGCACCGCTTCACGCGCCATGTCCAAGTCTTCCGTAAAGCAGTGGAGCACACCACCGACGCGTGGATCGCTATATTCTCGCAACAAGGCAAGCGTGTCTTCCTTGGCTTCCCGGGTATGCACGATAACGGGCAACTCAAGCTCGCGGGCAGCGATCAAGTGCTGCTTAAAGCGCTCATACTGCACCGCAACCGGCACGCTTTCCCGATAGTGATAATCTAGCCCGGTTTCACCAATGGCAATGGCGCCGTACTGCTCTGCGGCTTCTTGAATATCACTCGCCACTGGCTCTTGCACAGGCGTATGCAGCGGATGAAGGCCCGCAGAAATAGCGACGTCGCTATGCTCACGAGCAATCGCAGCGAGCCCTGGCATATCCTCAAGGCTCACTGAAATCGCCAAAAACTGGCTAACGTTTGCAGCTCTAGCCGCGTTTAGCGTGGCGGCGATATCACCACCATGCGTGTGCTCCGACAAACGATCCAAATGACAGTGCGAATCAACAAACATGAACGTCTCATCAACCAAAAAGAGAAATAAAAAGGCGGGATAACGCTAAAGCGTCAATGAAGGAGCCGTATGATCATCAGCTTCCAGCAGCATTTCGATGTGCTCGCGCAGAGCGCTATCCTTAAAGCTAAAGTGAACGCCAATTCCCGCAACGCGCTGACTACTTATCTCGTCAGGCGATACCCATACGACATCACCCAAAACCGTCAGGCGCTCACACTCACCTGGCAACGTGAGCAATAAAGTGACCTGATCACCCAGCGCATAGGGCGTTTTAGTCGGTACAAATAGACCTCCACGCTCCAAAAACGGCATATAAGCTGAAAATAGCGTAGACGCATCAGGCACGGTGAGGGCAAGGGCTTTTTGAATACTCATATCAACCTCGCTCGCCGGTAAATCCATGACCACCATCGTAACGACATGACTAGAAGGTGATGGTTGAAATCCATAGCCAACGCAATAACGCTATGAGCGCAGCAGCGCTGCCCAACGCACTAGCCATGCTTCAAGCACCAGTTGCGGGTTTGGATTGGCTCCAACCGCTAACAGGCGCCGCTGTTCTCGGGCGTAATCCAGCAAACGAAACCAATCCTGCGCACGGCCATTTTTGACCGCTTGGCGGTAAAGGGGTTCTAAATCGGGATTGTGCAGTACGCTTGCTTCACCTGAAATACCCAAGCGAATTAAGTCTTCAAGCCATGCGATACCGTACCACAAGATAGCGTCAATCGCTTGGCGGTCCAGCCGTGCGGCCTCCGATACCGGCTCAGCGCCTCGCACCAATTGCTCAAAGCAGTCATGAATCTGGTGGCGTAATGCCCGCTCTTCAGGCGAAGCTAATTCAGCCGCCAAAAGCGGCAAACCACCCGACACCCGCCACCAAAAATACGCCTCTTCCTCACCGCCCAACTGTTCGATTAACCAACTGCGACACGCAGTAAAAGGCACACTGGGAAACGACCACTGCTGGCACCGGGAACGAATAGTCGCCAACATGCGAGATGGCACATCAGAAAGCAGAATAAACAGCGTTTTAGCGCCAGGCTCTTCCAGGCTTTTAAGCAACGCATTGGCCGCGGCGATGTTCATGCTCTCGGCCGGTGAAAGAACAATCACACGATAACCGCCCTGTTGGGCGGTCTGTGAGACAAACCGATTAACCTCGCGAATAGGGTCAATACGTATCTGGCGCTTGCCTTCTTCCGGCGAAACCCGCAACAGGTCCGGATGATAACCCGACGCCAGCATGGAACAGCTATGACACTGGCCGCATGCCAGCACATTCGGGCTTGCGCACAACGTGCGGGCAATTAGCGCCTCTGCCAGCTGCTGCTTACCCACACCGTGAGCGCCACTTAACAAAATGGCATGGGGCATACGCCCCTCATCTGACAGCCGCACCAACTGCTGCCATGTGGCCTCATGCCAAGGCAGTAGACCACTTAACGCCATAGCGCTATCCGTTCGGCGAGCACATCCTGAATATCGGCTTGTACGCTAACCAGCGACTGATGGGCATTAATGAGCGCAAAGCGCTTAGGCTCAGCACTGGCACGCTCCAGGTAGGCGTCACGGACAGCTTGAAAGAACTCGCCCCGCTCTTGCTCAAAGCGGTCACGCTGCTCATTTTGACTGTTAAGCCGTGACTCCAGGCGCGACTGCGCCGCCGTTAACGGCATATCAAGCAGTAACGTCAGGTCTGGCGTTAGCCCTTTCTGCACAAAGGCTTCAAGCTTGGCAATGCGCTCAACCGACATACCGCGCCCGCCGCCCTGGTAGGCAAAGGTCGCGTCAGTAAAACGGTCGCATACCACCCATGCACCGCGCTCCAATGCAGGCACTATTTTTTCGGCCAGATGCTGCGCTCGCGCGGCAAACATGAGTAACAGCTCAGCATCGGCGTGCAATGGCTCCTGGGGAGCAGGGTCCAGCAGTAGCGCGCGGATCGCCTCGGCGCGCGGCGTCCCCCCTGGTTCGCGGGTACTCACCACGTCAAGACCTTGCGCTTCCAGCGCTGCGACCACAAAAGCCATATTGGTGGATTTACCTACGCCCTCACCGCCTTCAAGCGTAATAAAGCGTCCCCGCTTGGTCATTGCCATCCCTTAATCAACGCGTGCATCGTTGAGATTAACTTCATGAAAAACCGACACTTTGGGTCAGCGGTTGCGAATATAGCGATTAACTGCATTATTGTGCTCACGCAGCGTACGCGAAAAGTGGTGTGTGCCGTCCCCCTTGGATACGAAGTAGAGCGTCTCGCCAGGCAGAGGATCAACCGCTGCTTCAAGCGACGCTCGCCCCGGCATGGCAATTGGCGTGGGCGGCATGCCATCAATCACATAGGTATTGTAAGGCGTGGCTTCACGCAGGTCGGCATAGGTAATGCGCCCTTGATACCGGTCGCCCATACCGTAAATCACGGTCGGATCAGTTTGTAGGCGCATGCCCTGCTCCGTCCGGCGCTTAAAGACACCGGCGATCTCACGCCGCTCTTCAGGCGCGCCTGTTTCACGCTCAATCAGCGATGCCATAATAAGCGCCTCATAAGGCGTCTCAATAGTCAGGTCATCGGAGCGTGCGGCCCATACTTCTTCTAAAATGTTTTCCATCCGCACCAACGCTTGGCGCAAAATATCGACGTCACTCATACCCAGGTGGTAGCGGTACGTATCGGGGAAAAACCAGCCTTCTGGAAAGGTGCCTTCTCTATCCAGCAAGGTCATTATTTCTTCATCGCTCAACTCCGCCGTGCGATGCTCCAGCTTGGGCGCGTTATTGAGTAGGTCGCGTAGTTGACTGAATGAGCGTCCTTCTGGAAGCGTCAACGGATACGTCACCACTCGGTTACTGCCTAACAGCGCCAGCATTTCAAGCCCATTCATACCGGGCGTTAACTCATATTCGCCCACCCGAAGACGGGGAATACGTTCCGGATGAACCCGAGCCAATACTTGAAAAGCCCAGGCATCCTCAAGAATCCCTTGCGCCTCCAACTGCGCAACCACCTGATTAAAGCCTGCTCCAGCAGGCACCTGATATAAAACAGGGGCTTCTAAAGCAAGAGGAGCGTCTAATCGGCTTTGCCAATAAAAATAGCTGCCTGCGACGCCAACGACGCCCAATACCAGAATAATTCCAACAGCGGCCAGTAACCGTTTCAACGTATCACCTCAACAAAATAGGTCAGGGCTTGCGGTATAAGTTGACGCATAGCCAAGCAGACGATGCGCCTGTGTTTGGAACTTATCGGGCTGATTAATCGGCCAACGCTGCAGACAATCCGCATCTTCAGACAATAACGTCGCCACTGGCCATACCCCCTGTACGGAGTTCGCCACCCAAGCGCGCTCAACGGCGGGTAAGGCTTCAAGGGTTAGATTGGCTTCGCGCACAGCGCCTTCAGCAATTAACGCGGCACGCAATGTACCGGCCACGCCACATGTATCGAGTGGCGGCGTAAACAGCTCACCGTGTTGCTGCCAAAACAGGTTCATGCTGGTCGCCTCGATCAACTGCCCCTGAGCGTCCGCCAGCAAACCTTCGGCAATCGACACATCCTGCCACTCTTGTCGTGCCATTACATTTTCGAGGCGGTTTAAATGCTTGATACCAGCTAAAGCCGGTTGGTGAGCCAAGCGTATGCGGCAGATACGCACCGTCACGCCGCTTTTCCAGCGCTCAACCATAGGGGCGAAAGAAGTCCGCCGACTTAGCAAACGGGGTGTTGGTGTATCAGGTAATGCATACCCCCTTCCACCACTACCCCGTGTAACAATCAGTTTTAATACTTCAAGCGGTGCCGTGGCGTTTCCCTGCCAAGTGGCATCAATCTCCTCTTGGCAGGGAACTGGAATGCCGAGCCGCTGACACCCCTTCACCAACCGCGCTACGTGGTATGCCCACAGCACCGGTTTACCGTTACGCAGCAGCACCGTTTCGAACACGCCGTCCCCATACGCCAGCCCGCGATCATCAAACGGCACCTGAGGCAGGGTCATCTTGCGTTATACCTTTTTAAACAGCAGCGAGCCGTTGGTGCCGCCGAACCCAAACGAGTTGGACAAGGCAACATCAATGCGCATGTTACGCGCCGTGTGCGGCACATAATCCAGATTGCAGCCTTCCTGAGGGTTATCCAGGTTAATGGTTGGAGGTGCCACCTGATCACGAATGGCCAGGATGCTAAACACCGCTTCAACAGCGCCAGCAGCTCCTAACAAATGGCCAATCATGGACTTGGTAGAACTTACCGCCACATCCTGAGCGGCACTGCCCATCACCCGTTCAACAGCACGGCTTTCTGCAAGGTCGCCAGCGGCCGTGGAGGTTCCATGCGCGTTAATATAGTGCACCTCGGAAGGGTCCATTTGAGCATCTTTAATCGCATTGCTCATGGAAAGCGCAGCCCCGCGACCATCTTCAGGCGGTGCCGTCATGTGATAGGCATCATCACTCATACCAAACCCGACAAGCTCGGCATAGATATTCGCGCCACGTGCCTTGGCATGCTCGTACTCTTCGAGTACCAGTACACCGGCACCATCCGAGAGAACAAAGCCATCGCGATCTTTATCCCAAGGACGGCTTGCTGCTTCGGGATTATCATTACGCGTTGAAAGCGCTCGGGCGGCAGAGAAGCCTCCTAGGCCAAGTGGCGTCGTTGCCATTTCAGCACCACCGCAGATCATGACATCCGCATCACCATAGGCAATCGTACGTGCACTATAGCCAATATTGTGCGTACCGCTGGTACATGCGGTGGTAATAGCGATGTTAGGGCCTTGAAAGCCATGTTGAATCGCCAAATTGCCCGAGATCATATTGATGATGGAGCCCGGCACGAAAAAAGGTGATACGCGACGAGCGCCGCCCTTATTAAGCGCATTGTGGTTATGCTCGATCATGGGCAGGCCACCAATGCCTGACCCCATGGCCACCCCGATACGCGGTGCATTCTCTTCTGTACAGGTAATACCAGCATCCTGAATTGCCTGCGCGCCAGCCGCCATGCCGTACTGAATGAACAGGTCCATTTTGCGGGCTTCTTTGGGATTCAGATAAGGGCTAATATCAAAATTCTTAACCGAACCACCAAAGCGTGTATTGAAGCTACTTGTATCAAAGTGCTCAATGGGCGCTATGCCGCTCTTACCGGCCGTAATATTCGCCCACGTTTCATCCACGCTATTGCCCACTGGGGTCACCAGGCCTAACCCAGTTACCACTACCCTTCTTCGCGCCATTAGCTTTCCTCCAGGCATCCATGGTGACTCGACCCATCCGGGTCATTTTCAGCAGAAATTAGGTGCCTAGTATAACGGAGATTGAACGTTATGTTTACGGTGAAGCACAAAGCAAAAAAGCCGCCCGTTAAAAGGGCGGCTTTTAAGGGGGGTGCTAGCACCACACCCTCGTTTGATGCACCAACTTGCCCTTACTGGTGGGCGTTTACGTAGTCGATGGCTTCCTGAACTGTCGTAATTTTTTCCGCCTCTTCATCAGGAATTTCAGTATCGAATTCCTCTTCCAAAGCCATTACCAGCTCAACAGTGTCAAGCGAGTCAGCACCCAAGTCTTCAGTGAAAGAAGAGCTGTTCTGGATGTCTTCTTCTTTAACGTTCAGGCGCTCTGCCACAACTTTCTTAACGCGCTCTTCAATAGTACTCATTAACGTACTCCAGTCGTTCACATTAGCCGTTTTGGATAACCAGCTATTTGGAAACCGCAAGCCAAAAGCTGCGGGGTAGTTTATAGACGCCCTTAGGCAGACGCAACCGCTAAGCCTAAGGCCATCAACGCATATTCATGCCGCCATTCACATGCAGCGTCTCACCGGTAATGTAACCTGCAGCATCACTGGTAAGAAAACCGACAGCGGCGGCTATCTCTTCCGGGCCGCCCAGACGAGCCAACGGAATTTGCTTCAGCAGCATTTCATGCTGTGCTTCCGGCAACGCTTCGGTCATATCGGTGGCAATGAAGCCTGGTGCTACCGCATTAACGGTAATTGCACGTGAAGCCACTTCACGTGCCAACGCACGGCTAAAACCCTCCATACCCGCTTTTGCAGCCGCATAGTTAGTCTGGCCAAGGTTACCCATGGTCGCCACTACAGAGCTGATGGACACGATACGTCCAAAACGCGCTTTGGTCATGCCTCGTAGGCACGCCTTGCTTACACGATAGACGGACTTGAGATTGGTATCCATCACCGAATCCCACTCATCCTCTTTCATGCGCATCAATAAATTATCACGCGTAATACCGGCGTTATTAACTAAAATTGTCGGCGCACCAAAGCGCTCCGTGATGACCTTAAGCACGTCATCAATGCTTGCCTGGTCCGTCACATTAAGGCAAAGGCCAGCACCCTCAATGCCGTTTTGCTGCAAATCGGCATCAATTTTTTGTGCCCCGGACTCACTGGTCGCGGTTCCGATCACGATACGGCCCTGACGGCCCAGCTCGTGAGCAATCGCTCGACCAATACCACGACTGGCACCAGTAACAAGCGCAACTCGGCGTTCTTGCGTCATAATTTTTTGCCTTTAACTATTGGCTTTTTAACCACGTAAATAAGCAAGGATAGCGAAAATCTCAGCGAACTAGGCGTCACTAGCCTGCGCTTCACGTGCCAGTTCAAGCGCCGCATCCAGACTGTCAGGGTCATTGACTGCCAACCCTTTAGCGCCACGGACAATGCGCTTGTTAAGCCCTGTCAGCACTTTACCTGGGCCACACTCAATAAACACATTAACAGACTGAGCAGCCATGGCTTCAACGCATGCCGCCCAACGCACCGGCTGATAAAGCTGTTCGATCAACCGCGTACGCAGCGTATCAATGTCGGCATGCGCCTGCGCATCTACGTTCTGAATAACCGTGTAACGTGGCGCTCGAAATTCGACACTTTCCATAGCGGCGGCCAAACGCTCGGCTGCTGGACGCATCAGTTCACAATGCGAAGGCACCGAAACCGGCAGCGCCATTGCACGCTTGGCACCCGCCTCCTGACACGCCACAATCGCCCGCTCAACCGCAGCGGCACTTCCGGCAATCACGACCTGGCCCGGCGAATTATAATTAACGGCCGAAACAATATCCCCCTGCGCAGCACTGGCGCAAGCGGCTTCAACCGCACTATCTTCCAAGCCGAGAATAGCCGCCATACCGCCCTCACCGACCGGTACAGCGTCCTGCATGGCTTCGCCGCGAAGGCGAACCAACTGAACGCCTTCAGCAAAGCTCATCACACCCGCACACACCATGGCGCTATATTCACCTAGGCTGTGCCCGGCCATGACAGTAGGCCGAGGCCCTTCAAGCTCCTGCCACACCCGCCAAATTGCAACACTAGCAGAAAGCAGCGCAGGCTGCGTGCAAGCGGTCGCGTTTAGCGCGGCCTCGGGGCCTTCCTGGACGACTTTCCACAAGTCGTAACCAAGTGCATCCGAAGCTTCCTCAAATGTTGTTCCCACTACACTATAGCGTTCGGCTAGCTCACGCAGCATTCCAAGCTGCTGAGAGCCTTGCCCGGGAAAAATGAGGGCAAGGGGTTGAGACATGTCGTTCACCTTTGCTCTTTAGGCATTTGCTCATTTGAGCGATAAGCGTGGCTATGGCTACATCCTGCTGTCACCCATAGCCCGCAAAATAAGTTCTAACCTTTTATTATCGAGCACTTTACCTAGTAGCACTCTGCGCCCATACCCTACACCATGGTGTACACATAAGCGCCTTCCTTAATGACTGAAAATGGTATTAACGGCGCTCCCAACGCCCTGCCATACGCGCGGGTAGATTATGCTCCACCTCATGTACAGCACGCTGGATCGCATAATAAAAACCCTCCGCTTGGGTACCACCATGGCTTTTCACCACGATGCCCTTCAAACCAAGCAGGCTTGCTCCATTGTAGCGCACAGGGTTTAATTCTTGCTTTAGATAGCGCAACACAGGCTTGGCCAGTAGGCTTGCCAAACGACCGCTTAGGCGCGATTCAAACGCCATTTGGACACGCTCAACCAGCATACGAGTCAAACCTTCGCTTGCTTTGAGTACGGCATTCCCGACAAAGCCATCACACACCACCACATCAAGCTTGCCTTCAAAAAGATCACCACCTTCGGCATACCCCTGATAGGCAAAGGCGGACGCATCAGGATATTCGCGCAGAAGCCGGTCTGCTTCGCGCACATTCGCACTCCCCTTGGTAGCTTCCGCCCCCACATTAAGCAGCGCGACACGGGGCAGGCTTACATTATCAACGCACTGCGCCATGGCAGCACCCATGACGGCAAAATCAACCAACCGGTGCGCGGGCGAATCCACGTTCGCGCCCAAATCCAGTAAATAGCAGCGGCGGCCATAGCGGGCCGGAATCGCAGTACTAATAGCAGGCCGTGAAATACCTTTAAGCGTTCCCAGCTCACGACGAGCAAGCGCGACCAACGCAGCCGTATTGCCCGCGCTTACGCCAGCGACTGACTCGCCCAACCGAAGACTCCGCAACATACACGCCATACTGCTTGCCTGGCCATGACGAAGCGCCCAGGCAGCACTGGAGGCCTGAGAGATGCTTAAAGGGGCATCACTAACCGCTAAACGTGACGCTGCCGCAGCCAGAGGCTGCGGCAAGCGTGAAAGCTCAGCAATAATATGCTGACGCGGACCAAACAGAGTCAATTCAAGACCAGGATGTTCAATCACTGCTCTTGCAGAGCCTTCGATAACCGCATGGGAGCCTTGATCGCCTCCCATCACATCAATCGCTAGGCGCATGCAGCACCCACTCTATTTGGCCGCTTAACAAGATAGTTAAGGCTTATACCTCAACCACCTTGCGACCACGATAGAAACCATCTGCAGCGACATGGTGACGCAGGTGCGTCGTACCGGTTTCTTTGTCCTGAGACAGCGTCGGCGCACTCAGCGCGTCGTGGCTACGACGCATACCGCGCTTGGAACGAGTCTTACGGTTCTTTTGAACTGCCATGGGTGTTTACTCCAGGGTGTGTAGGGTAAATAACGCTTACTTTTTGCCCTTTAAGGCATTAAGCACTGCGAAAGGGTTCGTGGCCGGCGTCGCTTCTTCTGACGTGCCGTCTGTCTTGCTGACCAGCTGCTCCGCCGAGACATGGCATTCGGTCTCATCGTGATAGACCACCTGCGGCAGACTGAGAATAAGCTCATCCTCAACTACCGTTAGTAGATCCAGCTGTTCTTTTTCCACCAGCACCGGTTCATGACTGGCAGGCAGCTCGGCGGCCAAGGCCTCGTCACTGATCATTCCAAGCAGGAAGTCACTGGACACGTCTTGGCTCAGCGGCACCAGGCAACGACGACATGGCAATGCCAGTATCGCTTGCAAATGGCCACGAATTTCACGACGACCTTGGGCATCCACACCAAACTCAAGGACAACATGACAGTCGCCCGTTTGGTCACCTGCCTCTTCGGCAAGCCGTGGCAACGAATTCAGTGCCACTACGCCTTCTAGTCGTTCGCGGCGGGCTGCAAGCTTATAAGGCTCAACCCGGCTGGGGAGTTGTGAGGTCAACATAGGCGCGCAATGATAGGCACTCCCCCCGCTGGTGTCAAAGCTTCAACTCAATTCTTCATGGTTTATCGCACATTTCCCCATGACTTATCGCCCACACCCGCAAATTAGGCACGCCCGCTGGCTTTCGCTACACTCCCCTTTTATTCCAAATCGCTTAGGAGAAATGGCGTGCCGCTTACTCAAAACGCATCGCTGGTGCTGGGCTCAAGCTCGCGCTGGCGACGAGAGCTGTTGGAACGCTTACAGCTTCCCTATCAGTGCTATTCGCCTGATATTGACGAAACACCTCGTGCCAATGAGTCCCCCAGGGCACTTGTACATCGTTTAGCGCTCAGCAAAGCCAACGCCGTGGCGCCCCACTTCCCCAATCACTACATCATCGGCTCAGACCAGGTAGCACTCTTTGAAGGCGACATACTGGGCAAGCCTCACACCCAGGAACGCGCCTGCGCCAACCTGGCGCGTTTTTCAGGTCAGCGCGTTACTTTTTTAACCGGGTTAGCGCTGCTTGATACCCAAAGGCAACGCCACTACACCCACATAGAGCCTTTCGACGTTATCTTTCGGCAGCTGACCACACGCGAAATTGAGCGCTACGTCACCCTTGAGCAGCCACTGGACAGCGCTGGCAGCTTTCGAATGGAAAGACTGGGCATCACGCTATTTGAGGCGCTAGAAGGGCGTGATCCGAACGCCCTGATTGGGCTTCCGCTTATTGCGCTGTGTAATATGCTACGCCAAGTGGGCATGGACCCACTTGACGGTTAAGCTCGAGCTTATTGTGCCTGATAGCGTAGCGGCGAGTGAGCCGCTTTAAGGCCAAGCACCTCCGCCGCCACTTGGGAAAAGCGTCGCGTCAACCGATCGAACGGGTCAAGGCGCGGCGTATAATCTTCCCAACTCGCCTCCCCCACCTGATCGCGCGCCACTTCTTCCAGGCTTGCCAACTGGTCCACCAAGCCAAGCTCAAGCGCCTGCTCGCCGCTCCAGATAAGCCCAGAGAATATATCTGGCTGGTCGCTTAGCCGATCGCCTCGCCCAGCACGAACATCATTCATAAATTGCTGATGTGTTTGCGTCAACACACTCTGCCAGAATGCCTGCGCCTCTTCATCAAGCGGCTGAAACGGGTCCAAAAACGCCTTGTTCTCGCCCGCCGTTAACACACGGCGCTCTACGCCTATCTGGCTGATCGCATCCTGAAAGCCAAACCCTGCATAAATAACCCCAATCGAGCCCACCAGGCTTGCCGGTGAAGCAATGATTTCATCGGCTGCCGAGGCGATATAATACGCCCCACTCGCACCGATATCCTCGATAACCGCCAGAATCGGCTTATCACCCTGTTCGCGCAGGCGCATGATTTCCGCGTAAATACGCTGCGATTGAACCGGGCTGCCACCAGGACTATCAATATGCAGTACAACGGCTTCGGTATTATCTGATTCCCAAGCGCGATTTAATCCCTGAATGATACGCTCGGCGTTCGCTGGAGCATCACTGGCAATAACGCCATTAACGTCTACGATGCCCAAGTGACGCTGCAGGGTAGACGCATCACCCGTTGCGGCCCAAAAAGCGTTATATACAACGGTCGCGACTAACGCCAGTATCAAAAAGAGCGTCATAAAACGGAAAAACAACTTCCAACGCCGTGTACGACGCTGCTCTGTTAACACGCCGCCAATCCAGCGATCCATCATTTCAACCTGCGCCAAGCGCTGCCGCTCACGCAGCGTTTCAGCATCATCGCCTGCCGCCCCCACCGGAGCAGCCTCATCTTTATAAGCCGCCACGTCAGGACCCTGCGTCCAGCGATCCTGACTTGAACGATCAGGCGTAGGGTTGTCCTCAGGCTGTTGGTATCCGCTGGCATCACTGCGGCGCCAATCATCACTCATATATCATCCTTTTTTGAGTTTAGGGACGCCAGATGATGGACCATCCACCCAGCGTCGCATCCTCTATCCATGCAGCCAGCCAAAAAGATCTTCAACGTTATGAGCGACCCACTTGGGCTGGCTTGCCGCTAGCCGCGCTGGCGTATGAACACCGTACGTTACTGCCACACGATCCATGCCGATGGCCCGCGCCATTTCCAGGTCATATTCCGTATCGCCTACCATCACTGCACGCTCCACGGGAACGTCAAGTTCTAGAAGCAACTCATTCAGCATTTGTGGGTGTGGCTTTGAACGTGTTTCATCTGCAGTGCGACTAGCATGAAACCAGCCCCCACTTCCCGTTTCAGTGAAAACCCGATCAAGGCCACGGCGGCTTTTACCCGTGGCAACGGCCAAACGCTGCTGTTCGCGCTCGCGAAGTCGCGCTACGTGCGCCTCGACCCCATTAAAAAACGGCATGGGCGTTGTGTTTCCATGCACAAACTGATGTGCATAGCGCTGACGCAAGCGTTCGGCCTGAGCAGGACCGATGCCCGGACACAGCGTGGCGATGGCTTCAGGGAGCCCCAGGCCGATAATATCTCTAATGGCCGCGACGTCCAGCTCGCCCCACTCAGCCTCCTGGGCCGCTACCTGCATACAGGCAACAATTTTCGACACCGAATCCATCAGGGTGCCGTCCCAATCAAAAATAATCAGCTCGTAACGCATTACCGCCCCTTATTACTTCACTGCCCGTACATTTATTGCCGAGCACGCTTGAGCACGTCTTCCAGAACGTCTGGCAACGGCGCCTTTACGGTCACTGGGCGGCCGTTGGTAGGCTCTGGAAACGTTAGCGAGCGGGCATGCAGAAACAAGCGGCTAACGCCTAGCTGTTTCGTCAAGTGCGCACTTTCACGTGTCGAGTACTTATCATCCCCAAGCAGCGCATGCCCCGCATGAGTCGCATGAACGCGAATTTGATGTGTTCGTCCGGTCACCGGCTCGGCTTCAATCAGCGTGGCTTTCTCAAAGGTTTCAACAACCGCAAAATGAGTGCGCGATACCTTGCCGTTTGGATCTACCCGCACTCTACGCTCACCGTTACCTGCGTCGAATCGGTCAAGACGCGCGCTTTCATAGGTTTTACGTGCAGGCCAGCGACCGCTCACAAGTGCCAGATAACGCTTGTCCATGCCATGTTTTTTTAACGACTCGTTAAGTGTCACCAAGGCATCACGAGACTTTGCCAGCAACAAGCAGCCAGAGGTATCGCGATCAAGCCGATGAACAAGCTCCAAAAAGCTCAAATCATCCCGCACCTGACGCAGTGCTTCAATCAACCCGATTTTAACCCCGCTTCCCCCATGCACCGCCAAGCCAGAAGGCTTATTAAGCACCATCCAGTCAGGGCCTTCCATAATGACGCTACCTACTAACACGTCACGCAAATTATCGCTGACTTCCTTCACCGCCTCACGCGGCGCCAAACGTAATGGCGGCACCCGGACCAGGTCACCCGCCTGGAGACGGTAGTCCACCTTGACGCGCTTTTTATTAACCCGCACTTCACCTTTACGCACGATGCGGTATATCAATGCTCTAGGAGCACCTTTCAGGCGAGTCATCAAAAAATTGTCAATTCTTTGACCTGCCTGTTCAGGGGCGATATCCACCCACTGTACTTCACGCCCTTCGGCCATTGCCGCGCACTCCTGCTGTGTCTCTATGATGCCAGGCTAAAAACGGCATTCTAACGTAGACCCAAGGGCATTGCGTCAATTGCTGGTAGTTGTCTTTACTGTTATATTCCAAATCGTTCACTACTAAGCGTGGGCAGCTTGTCGAGTATTACAGTTTTCACAAGTGCTACTACCACGTTTAGCTAAAAGCGCCTGCCCGACTAACACGCAGGCCTGAGCACAAGAAGCGGCGCCAGTGTACGCATTGCCCGAATCTTAACGTATTAAAATGCAGTCACTCTGTCGCCCGTATGATGTCGACAGATTTGCTAACGCTTAGCCCAAAACGGCAAGCGAATGCTGAATAAAACGCCACGCCCAGAACTGCCCCGTCTTTTCGTCACAAGGCGCTGGTCACTTCTGGGCGACAAGTTCAACGCTGTGCCGACGGCCGGCGTTGACGAATCGATGAATGCTAGGTGTAGGCGGTGTCAGCAGGGCCGGATGGACGTGACAGCCACCGAAACACGTCCTGCCTCCGCCACGTACTCAACCTGTCAGCCGGGTCGGTTAAAACCTTCCTGGCTTGCCGCGTCAGCATAACCATGCGCCGAGCACAAGCACGCAGCACCCACCGATTCGTCTACGTCACTCCTTAGACGGTCCGTCGGCGCGCAACGCTATGCGAGACAACATGAAACGGATGCTTATCAATGCGACCCAACCCGAAGAGCTTCGGGTCGCGCTGGTTGATGGACAACGCCTGTACGATTTGGATATTGAATCAGGTGCACGAGAGCAGAAAAAAGCCAATATTTATCGCGGCAAGATTACCCGCGTTGAACCCTCCCTTGAAGCGGCCTTCGTTGACTTTGGCGCAGAACGCCACGGTTTTCTACCGCTCAAGGAGATCTCCCGCGAATACTTTCTTAAAGACGTATCTGGCCGTCCCAGTATTAAAGAGGTACTGAAAGAGGGTCAGGAAGTTATCGTGCAGGTGGACAAGGAAGAGCGCGGCAACAAAGGCGCAGCCTTAACGACCTTTATTAGCCTGGCAGGCCGCTTTTTGGTGCTTATGCCCAACAACCCTCGTGCAGGCGGTATTTCTCGCCGCATTGAGGGCGAAGAGCGCAGTCAGCTAAAAGACGCCATGGGTCAGCTCACCGTACCTGACAAGATGGGTCTCATCGTGCGTACGGCGGGCATTGGCCGTAATCCCGAAGAACTTCAGTGGGACCTGGATTATCTGGCTCAGGTGTGGGAATCAATCACCACAGAGGCCGCCAAGCGCCCTGCTCCGTTCCTGATTTACCGCGAGTCCAACGTTATTATCCGAGCCATGCGGGATTACCTGCGCCAGGATATCGGCGAAGTGCTCATTGATAGCCCTGAGATTCATGCTGAAGCGCTGGGCTTTATCCGCCAGGTAATGCCGTCATACCAGCAAAAAATTAAACTCTATGCGGATGAAGTGCCGCTCTTCTCGCGCTTTCAAATTGAGTCACAGATCGAAACAGCCTATCAGCGCGAGGTCAAACTCCCGTCTGGTGGCTCAATCGTTATCGACCATACCGAAGCACTGGTTTCAATCGACATCAACTCCGCCCGAGCGACCCGCGGCAGCGATATTGAAGAAACCGCCCTTCAGACCAATTCTGAAGCGGCCGATGAAATCGCCCGCCAGCTGCGCCTTCGGGATATTGGCGGCTTGGTGGTGATTGACTTTATCGACATGGGCCCGGCACGCAATCAGCGCGAAGTCGAAAACCGCATGCGCGACGCTTTGAAGCTTGACCGCGCACGGGTACAGATTGGTCGCATTTCACGCTTTGGCTTGATGGAGATGTCTCGCCAGCGCCTGCGCCCTTCGCTGGGCGAAACCAGCGGCGTGGTCTGCCCGCGCTGTATCGGCCAAGGCACCATCCGCGATGTCCGTTCGCTCTCGCTCTCGATCATGCGCCTTATCGAAGAAGAGGCCATGAAAGAGCGTAGCGCACAAATTCGTGCGATTCTGCCCGTACCTGTTGCTACCTACCTGCTCAATGAAAAACGTAGCGTATTGGCCGATATTGAGTCGCGCCAAGAGGTACGCGTCGTACTGCTACCCAATCCGGAAATGCATACGCCTCATTATGACGTGCAGCGTTTACGCGATGACCATTTAGATGAAGATGACACACAAACACTGTCAAGCTTCGAGCTATCTACCGATACCGAAGTAGGCAAAGAGCCCAACCCCAACTTCGCACCGCCCACACAGCGCGCTGAAGCGGCAGTTAAGAGCATTGCTCATAATGCACCCGCACCCGCCTCGCTACAGACGGACGAGCCAGCAGCAGCCAAGGCCACCGCGCCTGCCACCAACGATGAGCAACCCAGCGTTATTGGGCGCTTTATCCGTGGGCTTGCAAAGCTACTGGGCAGCGATGACAACAGCCCAGCCGAAGCCCCTGTTAGCAAGCCAGAAGCGCCTACGCCACGTAAACAAGCCGAGCGCAGCCAACAGAAACCGGCCCCATTAGGCAGTGAGACGAAACAGCGTCCTGCCCGTAGCGAGCGCACCGAAAACAGCAAGGCAGATCAGCGGCAGACCCCGTCGCGAAATGCCAATGTCGATGCCAGCGAAGAAGCCAACGATAAGCGCAGCGGCCCTTCTCGCACTCGCAATCGTCGCCGGAACCAGCAGCAGGACGATACTAAAACGCAGGAGAGTGGCAGCAAAAACAGCCGCCAGAATCAGAAAGAGACCTCTCCCGCAAAAGACGAAAGTCTGGATACATCGAAGAAAGCGCCTCAAAAAGAGTCACGTCGAGAGGCTCAACGCGACAATAAACCGGCAAAAGAAGCTGCGCAAAACAACGCAGAACAGCCGACTCCCCAGGATGATGGCAAACCGAAGCGTACACGCAACAACCCGCGCAACCGTTCACGCAAGCAGGCAGTCAGCCCTCAGGCGGAAGCCGAGCAGTTAAAGCTGCAGGCCCAGGCAGCCGAAGAGGCAACGCACTCAGACGCTACAGCCCCAGTGGCGGAAACGCCCGAAGCTGCAGCACCGAAACAGGAAGTCGCTCACGAAAGCCTTTCTGAAGCCTCTGCACAGTTGCCTGAAACGCAAGCCGAAGCTTCGCCTGCCAGCAGCATTGCAGATAGCAATCACGCTGACAGCCAATCGCATCAAGCGACCGCTGAGGAAAACACTCAGGAAACCGTTCAGGAACTTTCTCAAGCACCATCTCAAGCACCAGCTCAGGAAAGTCCCAAGCCTCAAGACGCGGAAAATACCGGCGTTAGCGCTGCTGACGAAACGACTCCGGTAGCGGCAGTTGAACCCGCCGAAACACTTAAAGCGGAACAGCCCTCTCCGAAAGTCGCCGAGCATGACGTTGCGTCAGCTGAAGCAACAGCACCGGCCCAGCAAGAGACGCCCGCAGCTGCCGAGCCTGAAAGCGCACCGGTCTCGGAAGATGAGCCGAAAACGGCAGATGAAGCGAAGAGTGACGATGTCATATCTCTTCCGCAGCAGACCGATGAAAAGCTCGAAACCGACGCAAGTAGCGACGTCGATACTACGCTCGCGCCATCGCCCACTGAATTGGCCGAAAGCGGCGTAGCCGATGACCCCCAACAGTTGGCACCGGTCAATGCGTTGGCAGACGCTACACCTGTTCAGGAACCTGTAGAAAGCAGCACACCTGCGGATAACGCACCTGCCGACAAATCGCTTGCCCAGGAAGATGTGCAGCCTGACACCACTAACGTTGACGTTGCGCCACACGCCGCTAAACCGGTAGACGCACCTGTCGCCGAAGAAGTGGCTGAAGAAGTGCCCAAGCCGCGTCGTCGCCGCACCCGTGCGCATAACGACCCTCGTGAGCTACGCAAGCAGGCACAAGAAGCCAGCAAAGAGTAATTTGCTGACTGCGTAAAAAACCCCGCCTGGCGGGGTTTTTTTATGCGTTAGTGCTCATGTATTTATCAACCTTGAACCAAGCGTGGCTCTGGCTCCAGCCGTACATTAAAACGAGCCTGCACACGGTCGATAATCTTGCCTGCAAAGCGCAGCAATCCCTTACGGTCGCCGCCGCCAAAATGAACCAACACTAATGCCTGGCGGTCATGCACGCCAAATTCGCCCTCACATACACCTTTAAGACCGCACTGATCAATCAACCAACCGGCCGCCAATTTGGTCTTTCCTTCGCCTAAAGGGAAATGTGGCATGTCAGGATAGCGGGCCAATAGCGCCTGCCCTTGCTGATCTGAAACAATGGGATTCTTGAAAAAACTGCCTGCATTGGCAAGCTGCCCCGGGTCTGGCAATTTTTCCTGGCGAATAGCTGCCACTGCCTCTGCAACATCCAACGGGGTGGGCGTATTCGGCAAGCGCGAGGCAAGATCGCCATAGTGAACCTTCGGTGCGGGCTGCCTGGAAAGGCGCAATACCAGCCGAGTAATCACGACACGATCACACAGCGCACCCTTGAAAAGGCTATCGCGGTAGCCAAACGCACACTCAGCATTCTCAAGCCAGCGCGTGCTTCCTGTCGCAATCTCCATGACCTGCACGGCCTGAAGGCTATCGGCAAGCTCAACGCCATAGGCGCCGATGTTTTGCACGGGGGCCGCGCCACAATCACCCGGAATCAGCGCCAGGTTTTCAATTCCCCAGAACCCTCGGGCCGCCATATTGAGCACCAGCGTATGCCAGTTAACACCAGCCCCCACATGCGCCAACACATTATTACCCGCCGAGGTCAGCCACCACTGCCGTAGTGCCGGGCGTATCGCAATCCCTGTTAAGCGCGGCGGCAAAAGCACGTTGCTCCCTCCGCCCAAAAGCGTTACCGGCCAGCGCTGATGCTGGGCGATAGCAAGCGTCGCACGTAAGGCGTCTAGCGTGGTGGGTTCAGCGTAATAATCAGCCACGCAGGGCAAACGTAACGTATTGGACGATGACAGATCCACGTGTTCGTTAATGAGACAAGCCGAGTTTTTAAGGGCTGAAGCTGTCACACGCGGTCACTTTTCAGGTGCTGGATTAACCCCTGTGACGCCGTTTCGATCATATCAAGCACGTCTTCAAATCCCTGCTCACCGCCATAGTAAGGGTCTGGAACCTCTGCTCCCGGCGTTCCAGAGAACTCCAGAAAAAGCCCGACATAAGCGTTGCTTTCGGCAGGTTTCAAGGCATGCATTGCCCGCAGATTGTCGTTATCCATGCCCAGTACATAATCGAATGTCAGAAAATCTTCTGCGGTCAGCTGCCGGGCACATAGCTGGCTCAGGTCAATACCTCGCCGCTTGGCTGCTGCTTGAGCGCGCGAATCGGGTGCTTTCCCGATGTGCCAAGCACCTACTCCGCAAGAGTCAATACTGACACGTTCACTCATACCTGCGTTTTCCAGCGCACGTCGAAAAATGCCCTCGGCAGTGGGCGAGCGACAAATATTTCCTAAACAGACAAAAAGTACCCGCGTCACAACGCGCTCCCTGTACGTTGAAAAGTATTAACCAGATGGCGCTAACAGCGCGCGAACACGCGCTAAATCTTCCGCCGTGTCGACACCTGCTGGGTTAACCTCGCACGCCAATGCCACCTGAATTAAATGGCCATGCTGCAAAGCGCGCAGCTGTTCAAGCTGCTCTAACTGCTCCAGCATTGAGGCTGGCCAGTCCCGATAGGCGGCTAGAAAGCTCGCGCGGTAGGCATAAATCCCGATATGGCGCAGCCATGCATCCGTTTCAAGCAGTGCAGGCTGCTGCTTGAACTGCTCACGATCCCAGGGGATGGGCGCACGTGAGAAATACAGCGCCCGCCCCTGCAATGAGCGCACTACTTTGACCACGTTGGGATTAAAGAGTGATGCTACATCGTTAATCGGCTCAGCCAACGTCGCAATGGAGGCTTCTGCGTCATCAGCTAAGCGCAGTGCCACCTGATCAATTAACGCGGGCGGAATGAGCGGCTCGTCACCCTGCACATTCACCACTAGCTCGTCTTCACCCAAAGAAAGGCTCTGGGCAACTTCGGCAAGCCGATCCGTTCCCGAGGCGTGATCATCGCGCGTCATGACGACCTCAGCCCCATACGGCAGCATCGCATCACGGATACGTTCATCATCGGTCGCAACAACGACACGAGCCGCCTGGCTTTGACAGGCACGCCGCCACACATGGGCGACCATAGGCTCACCAGCAATATCCAGCAGTGGCTTACCTGGCAACCGGGTTGAACCATAGCGGGCAGGCACAACGGCTATAAATGCAGGAAACGCCATTACAGGTCTCCCGTGCGACCTGGCGAGGTTGGGAGCTTTTCGTCAGCGTCCATTACCCGGGCTTCCTCAGGCAGCATAACCGGGATACCTTCTTGTATCGGATACGCTAGACCGTCATAAAGACAAACCAGTTCCTGCGCTTCGCGGTCGTACTTAAGCTTGCCGTTACATAACGGGCAAACCAGCATTGCCAGCAGTTCCTTATCCATTTATGCATCCCCTTCAGGACAGGGCTGACAGCCTGGCTGCCAGCCAATGTTCAAATTCTAATGGAAGCGTTGCCTCCACTTCTAATATCCAGCTATTGGGTGGCGCAATTCCCATGCATTTCACCGCATCTTTGGCGGTCATGACCACGGGCCGCTGTTTCGCCGGAGTAAATATATCCGCACTAAAACGCTGATGGTCTGCCAACGCCAGCATCTCACCGTTTACGCCTAAATCACGCAATGTAGTAAAAAAGCGCGCGGGGTGTCCGATACCGGCCACGCCAAACACCGGCACGCTAAAAGGTAGCGGTGTCAGCGGAAAGCGCTTGCCATCATTTAGGCGCCGCCAACTTATCGGCATTAGCTGCATGGAAGTGGCGCTCACCGAAAGTGATTGGCGCATGTCTCCCTTCGCTATTTCACCATTCACTATTTCACCATTAACAACCACCGCATCTACACGCGCTAAACGTTCGGGCGACTCACGCAGTGGCCCCGCAGGCAGGCAGCGACGATTACCCAACCCTCGCGCCCCATCAATCACCACGATCTCAATGTCTCGCTCAAGCGCCAGATGCTGCAGCCCGTCGTCACTCAAAATAATATCGCAACCGAGATCGACCAACGCTTGAGCGCCACGCGCACGCTTGGGGTCTGCTACCACGGGTAACAAGGTTTGCTGGGCCAACATAACCGGCTCGTCACCGCTTTGCGCGGGATCCGTCGATGGCGTTACCTGGAGCGGGTAGTGCTCAGCTTTACCGCCATAGCCACGCGTGACAATACCCGGCGTCCAACCTTGTGTGACCAACCAGCGGCTTAACCAGGCCACTAATGGCGATTTCCCGGTTCCACCCAGGGTGATATTACCCACCACGATGACCGGCACTGGCGCACGCCATGTGGCCTTTTGGCCACTCACATACGCGGCTTCACGACGCGCCATGGCATACTTATAAAGTGCGCCCAATGGCCTTAGCGGCAATAGCCATGGGCTATTGTGATAGCCCGCTTCAAGCCAGCGCTGCGCCAGCGTCATTATGCTTCCTGAAACTGAAGTTGATACAGCGCAGAGTAGGCACCACCTTTGTCCAGAAGCTCCTGGTGCGCTCCTTGCTCAATAATACGCCCCTGGTCCATCACCAGGATTCGATCTGCACGCTCAATCGTGGACAGACGATGGGCAATGACGAGTGTCGTGCGTCCCTGGCAGACGTGCTCCAGCGCTTTTTGGATGTAACGTTCAGACTCGGTATCCAGAGCGGAGGTTGCCTCGTCCAAAATCAATATTGGGCTATCTTTGAAAATCGCCCGGGCGATCGCCAGACGCTGACGTTGCCCACCCGATAGCATGACCCCGTTTTCACCCACCACCGTTTCATAACCTTGTGGCAGCTTATCGATAAATTCGCTGGCATACGCCGCCTTGGCAGCAGCTTCAACGGCCTGACGATCAGGGTTCGCCGTGCCATAAGCAATATTATCGGCCACCGTGGCGTTAAAGAGCGTCACTTGCTGTGTGACCAAGCCAATCTGCTGACGCAATGGGCCTAACGCATACTCATTAATATCCACACCATCGATTAAAATGCGTCCTTCATTAAGACGATAAAAGCGTGGTAATAGGCTAACGAGGGTTGATTTTCCGCTGCCTGAGCGACCCACAATCGCCACCATCTCACCAGGCGAGACGTGCAAATTGATGTCATGCAGCACGTTTGGCTGGTCGTCGGCATAGCGAAAGCCAACATTTTCGAGCATCAGCTCGCCCGTTAGACGCTTGGGCACACGCTGGCCGGTGTCTTGTTCCGGTGCTGTATCCATCAACCCAAAGAGCTCTGAAGCGGCGGCAAGTCCTTTTTGAATTTCACTGTTAATTTCAGTGAGCTGGCGTACCGGCTTGATCATCAAGGCCGCTGCGGTAATAAACGCAACAAACTCACCTGGCGTCATATTGGCCATTATCGCCGGCGCCATGGCCAGCCACACCAGCAGCGCCATGGATATCGCTACCAGCATAAGAATAACCGGGGAGCTTATCGCCCGCGTCATTGACTCTTTCATACTCTGTTTACGGTTCTCTTCGCTTACCCGTGCAAACCGTTGCTTTTCATAATCCTCAGCGCCGTAGGTGCGCACAACGCGGTAGCCTGACAAGCCTTCGGAAGCGACATGAGTGACATCACCCATCGAGCTTTGTATGCGTTTTGAAATACGCCGAAAGCGCTTACTGACATAGCTCACCACCACGCCAATAATGGGGGTAACCCCTAAAAACAGTAGGGTTAGCATCCAGTTCGTCCAGAACAAATAACCCACCAATCCCACAACAAACAGGCCTTCACGCAAAATAACGGTGACAGCGTTCGTTGCAGCGCCCGCCACTTGCTCTACATGGTAGGTCACGCGCGAAACAAGGTGACCGCTTGAGTGCTGGTCAAAAAACCGTCCAGGCAGATGCAGCATGTGGGCAAAAACGTCGCAGCGCAGCGTGTGGATCACATAGCGTCCTACATACGCCATATAGTAGGTGCTTAGAAAAGTGCCTACACCACGCGAAGCAAACATCAAAATAACAAACAGCGGAAGAAACAGCCGAAAAGCAGCATCAGGGTTTTGGATACCGTCGATTAACCGCTTCATCATCTCAGCAAGTGCCGTACTTGATGCGGCATATACCACAAACCCAACAGCGGCCAAGCCAAATGCTTGCCAGTGTGGTTTTACGTAGCTAAGTAGCCGTTTATAAATAACCCAACTTGAATCGGTCACACGCGCTCCTGGCAATAGTGTGCAATGCGCTGGATTCTACCTTATGGCGAGGCGCATCAACACCGCTTAACGCCACCATGTTGAACACTGCCGGATGGCCAACGCATTGGTGTAATAGACACAGGATGATCTTTTTGAAGCCAAAACCGCAGTGCCCCATCGTGCCCGGTACTCCACAGGCAACTCTTATACGCTCGGAAGCGGCGTACCACATCATCGACCGGATGCTGGAAAGCATTATTGCGACCTGCACTAAAGATCACATGCAAAGGCGTCGTATGTTGGACAAACTGAACACCTGAACTTGTGCGGCTACCGTGATGTCCGGCGACCAATACGCTGAGCGGCACATCAATATCTTTTAGAAAACGCCGCTCTATATCACGGCTGACATCCCCGGTAATTAATAATTGATGCTCTCCCGCGCTGACTTCCAGCACGCAGGAGCGGTCATTGGCCGAGTAATCATTGGACCCGGCAGGCGGCCATAAAAACCGATACGTAATTCCATCGCGCTGCCACTGCTGGCCACGCTCGCACGGGGTGGCCGTTACCGGTAGAGCTTCACCTAGAGGCGCACGCCAGTGCGTGACTGCATGGCTCTCCAGTAGCGCGCCTATACCACCTGCATGGTCACTGTCGGCATGGCTAACAATCACCTCATCAAAACGCTGGCCTGGCGACCACAATGTTTGCAGAGGCATAAAGCCTGCCTGAAAACGTGGCCCAGTATCGTATAAAAGCCGGTACTGCTGGCTGCGTAGCTCGATAAGCTGACCTTGGCCCACATCATGCACCGTTACGCGCAACGTGCCTTTAGGTATTTGCTCCAACGGAAGCCACCAGGCAAGCGATACCACTAGGCACGTAGCCCCCACTTTCAACCAGGACACCACGCCAGGCAGACCCCAGCACAAAGCCAACAAAAGAAGAGCGCCGCTTAATGGGTACACTAGCGCATGATCAGGTTCCCACAGCGGCCATCGTTCTGACGTAACGGTCAGAAAAACGTAAAAAACCGACAGCGCTTGCTCAAACAACCACCACATGCCCATGCCCAGCCACGGCAGAGGTGAAAATATCCAGCCCAGCAGCGCCAACGGCACCATGATTGAACTTACCCAGGGCACGGCGATTATATTAATAATGGGCGCGCCCGGCGCCATACGTCCAAATGCGATCAGCACGGCGGCGGCCATTAGCGGGGCCAGTAACAGCTGGGAACGCAGCAACGCCCAGCACCAGCCTTTAACCCCTTTTGGACGCGTGCGCCCTTGCCAAATAATGATCAACCAGGCAACAGCCACAAACGATAGCCAGAGCCCAGGGCGCCATAAAGAGAGCGGATCAAGCAGCAGAATAATGGCAAGTGCCAGCCACCAGGCCTGCCAAGTGGCTGGGGAGTGTCGACCACTGAGCACCCACAGCCCTACCAGCGTCATGACCATGGCGCGCATGGCGGGCGGTTCCATACCGGCCAGATAGGCATAACCGATGGTGACCAGCGCGGCCACCCACCAGGGCCACACGCGCATTCGCCAGTTCAAAGGCGTTGTTAGCCGTGCGATGAGCTTTGCCAGCAATAGCGCAAACCCGGCCACCAGCCCCACATGCAAGCCTGAAATAACCACCAGATGCGTCGTTCCCGTGGCATTGAGTAGCGACCAGTCCTCCTGGGTTAGCTGGCTGCCCTCCCCCAGCGTTAAGGCTGCGAGCCAGCGGCGCGTTCGTTCACCGAGTGGCTGCCTCTCCAGCACATCAAGCGCCAGCTTTCGTACAGAAAACCCAGCCGTGGCCAATTGCGTCGGCGCTGGCTCCTGGCGTACATACCCCGTTGCATGAATGCCTTCTCGCCAGAGCCACTGTTCAAAATCAAACGTACCAGGGTTGGCAAATCCGCGAGGCGGGCGCAGGCGTAGCGTCATTCGCCACTGCTCTCCCGCATAGTAAGTCGGCGCGTTATACGCCGTTACACGGACCTTGTTAAGCGTATCGCAAGCGGGGTGATGAGTAGGTCCTTCACAGGTTTTTACCGCTAACAGTAACCGCTGTGCATCACCCAACGGGGTTACGCTCAGCACCCTTGCTTTTACAACGACATCTTCGCCGTTGAGACCTTCGGGCAAGCGACTGCCCCACTCCTGATGAATGCCAACCATTACCCAGCCACCCAGTAATAGCCAGAAAGCCGCCTTGGCGCGCCAGGCCATCAGTAGCAGCACGCCCAATAAGCTAACGCCAACAAAAGGGTTCATTGCCCCCGTTATACCGCTTAATCCCGCGATTACTGCCCCTAACAGTGCCGCTAGCGCTGCCGGTATCGCCATGCCAAACGGCATACGACTCTCCTTGGCTTAAGAACTTCATCTACTTGGCATAGCCGAAGCGCTACGCGATATGGATAATAGGGTGCACTAATAGGCAAGAGTACCTGACATGCCGCGCCGGTTCCTGCAGCGCTACATGCCCAGACCCGACACGCTACGGCGACAGCGGTCGCTACGCTTTATAGCACCGCTAATTGCCGACCCCGGGCTGTGGCTTTTAACTCGGCGAAGCGTTGCCAACGCCTTTAGCGTTGGCTTGTTTTGCGCCATGCTACCGATTCCATTTCAAATGGTAGTCGCTGCCGTGGGCGCTCGCCTAAGCCGTTGTAATTTAGCACTTTCGGTAGGCCTTGTCTGGATTACCAACCCACTCACCATGCCGCTGATTTTTTATTTTAACTATCGAATTGGCACATTTATGCTTGGAGCCCCGGTACGTGAAGCACCTACGCGTATTTCAACGCGCTGGATTGCCGAACAAATGCACGATATCGTACCGCCACTGATTGTTGGCTCATTTATTACGGCTATTGTGCTAGCAGTGGCCGCCAATATCGGCATTCGCCTTATTTGGCGCTGGCATGTCTCTCATAATTGGAAACGCCGCCGCCTAAATAGGCAGCGGCGTCGGGCATGTATCGAATCCGAGTTCGATGATTAAGGCATGCGAGGCTGCTCAACCAACTTGCCCGCGTCCAGTTTAAGCACCCTGTCCTGATGTGCAGCCAGCCCCACGTCATGCGTCACGATAACAAACGCACACGCACTCTCTTTGGCCAACTCATCCATCAGGGCTAGAATCGTGGCTGCCGTCGTTTGATCCAGGTTACCGGTAGGCTCATCCATTAGCACCAGGCTTGGGTCTGTTACCAAGGCACGCGCAATGGCGACCCGCTGGCGCTCACCACCGGAAAGCTCGCCAGGCTTATGATCAGCCCGCGCCTTCATCCCTACACGCTCAAGAATCTGCATAGCGCGTTTTTCAGCGGTTTTTTTCGACTGACCACGGATAATTAACGGTAACGCTGCATTCTCAACGGCGGTAAATTCTGCCAGCAAATGGTGAAACTGGTAAACAAACCCAATGTAGCGATTACGAAACGTCCCTAAGGCCGCTTCGTTTAAGTTGGAAAGTGGCTCACCAGCGATCACCACCCGACCATCGCTTGGGCGATCCAGACCGCCCAGCAAGTTTAAAAGCGTGGTTTTACCCGACCCAGAACTACCCACAATCGCCACCCGTTCGCCCGCACGAACGGAAAGTTCAAGCTTATCAAGCACGGTCAGGTCTTGTGGTCCTTCGCTATATACCCGCGTTAAACCTTGGCAATCCAACATAACAGGCGGCTCGTTCGCTCCCCCTGCTGCGGCTGGCGTAGCGTTGGACGGCGTGGAAGTTGACTGCATAGACGTTAACGGCCCAGTAGTAGACATGGAAGCATCCTTATTCATAGCGCAGAACATCCGCCGGTTGAACGCGAGCAGCGCGCCATGCTGGGTACAGCGTGGACAAAAACGTTAGACCGAAGGCCGCCAACACAATATTGCGCACGTCATCCCACCTAAGCTGGGACGGCAAATCGCTGATAAAGTAAACGCCTGCATCCAGAAACTTAATCCCAAAGGCCGCTTCAAACCAACCGATCAGATCAGATACTGTCAGCGCCAGCAGTATGCCCACAGCAACGCCAATCGCAATACCAATCAAACCAATGGCCATGCCTTGTACGATAAAGATGCCCATGATCGAGCGTGGCGTAGCACCAATGGTACGCAAAATAGCGATATCGGCACGCTTGTCGGTGACCACCATGACCAGAGTAGAAACAATATTGAACGCCGCAACGGCAATGATCACCGTTAGCAGCAGTGCAATCATGCGCTTTTCCATCTGAATGGCCTGGAAAAGGTTGCCATGCGAGTACGTCCAATCGGTGCCGCGGTAGCCTGGTCCCAGGTCGTTCACAATGGCCTGGGTCTCGCTGCCCGCAATAAACAGATCATCAAGCTCAAGGCGCAAACCACCTACCGCGTCGCCAAGGCGCGCGAGGGTTTTCATATCTTCGATATTGGCGTAAGCGAGATTGGCGTCCAAATCGGCGCCCACGCTGAAAATACCGCTAACGGTAAAGCGCTTTAACCGCGGGAAGACACCCGCTGGGGTGATAGAAGCTTCCGGCACCAGCAGCGTCACTCGATCGCCTACACCCACCCCCAGCTGACGAGCAAGCATAGAGCCAAGCACCACATTCCACTCATCTGGCACTAATTCAGCCAACGTGCCTTGGCGCATATGCTGACCAATAATCGAGACCTGGTCTTCCCAATCGGGATCAATACCGTTGACCATGGCTCCCTGGTTGCGGCCACCCGCGGAAAACATGCCCTGCTGCTCAACATACGGTGCAGCCCCCATCACGTGTTCACGCTGCGTCAATCGGTCTGCCAGCGCCTCCCACTCCACCAGGCCATCGGTTGCTTCAATTTTAGTGTGCGGCACCATTCCTAAAATACGGGTACGCAGCTCATGGTCAAAACCATTCATAACCGATAACACCAGGATGAGTACCGCCACACCCAGCATTAGGCCCAGCATCGATGTTAGTGAAATAAAAGAAATAAAGTGGTTCCGGCGTTTGGCGCGCACGTAGCGCAGCCCCACCAGAAAAGGCAAACGATCAAGCATGGCGTCATTCCTTATTAATAAGCGCTCATGGTACGGTTTTTTTAGCCATACTGCATGTGCAAACGGGCATTAGAGTAACAGACCCCAGGCCCGTTCCCTGAAACCACGTAACGCTTGCAAGTTCTTCGACGACGCCCTACATTGCGCCCATTTGCGCTGGCTAAATCGGTGAGCGCTTTACTTCAAATAACGTTACCAAGAGACTTCCTAACCTTGGCCAATATGACATATCGCTTGCTGCCGGAATGGCACCCCCAGGATGGTCTACAGCTGACCTGGCCACGCCCTGATGGCGATTGGGCATCGCTTCTATCGCGTATAGAAGCAACGCTTGAGCGCATCGTGCTGGCAACCGTTCGTTACCAGCAGGTAGTGATCAGCATGCCAGATCAAGCCACCTGTGACCGCGTACGCAAAACGTTCGATGCCTATGGTGTGCCTGCTCATAAGCTATTGCTGATCATAGCGCCTACCGATGATACCTGGGCGCGTGACCACGGCCCGATTAGCGTTGTTGATGATGAAGGCCAGCCGCTACTGTTGGATTACACCTTCACCGGCTGGGGCGGAAAATTCCCTGCCAGCAACGATAATCGGCTGACGCAGGCGTTAGCCGATGCAGGCGTCTGGGCATGCCCAGTGGCTTCACGCGATATGGTATTGGAAGGCGGGGCTATCGAAACCGATGGCGCGGGTACGCTGCTGACGACCGAAGCCTGCTTACTCAACCCTAATCGCAACCCGCATTTAACACGCCAGGACGTTGAAGCCTTGATAGGCGATGATTTCGGCGTCGACCGGGTGCTTTGGTTAACCAATGGGCATCTGGAAGGTGATGATACCGACAGCCACGTTGATACATTGGCGCGATTCTGTAATCCATCGACCATTGCTTATGTGCGCTGTGATGACCTACAAGACCCGCACTACACAGCCCTACACACCATGGAGCAAGAGTTAAAGGCATTTCGACAACGCAACGGCGAGCCCTACCAGCTTGTCCCGCTGCCTTGGCCACAAGCATGCTTTGACCCTGAAGACGGCCATCGGCTGCCAGCCACTTATGCCAACTTTTTGATTATTAATGAAGCAGTACTGGTGCCAACCTACGGCGACCCGGCTGATGCGTTAGCACTCAGTGCGCTGGCCGAAGCGTTCCCCAACCATGCGCTCATTCCCATTGAGTGCTCGAGCGTTATTCGTCAACATGGCAGCTTACACTGCCTGACCATGCAGTTGCCCAAGGGCACGCTCACCACCTCTTTTCATCAGTAAGGAGCCAGGATGTCTATCAAGGTAACCTCTGACCTAACGGTTGGCATAGTGCAACAGTTTGCCTGGCCCGATAAAGCGCAGAGCCTGGCAGCCAGTGAAGCGGGCATTCGTGATGCCGTAGAACGTGGCGCTCAGCTTGTCATGCTGCAAGAGCTGCATGCTACCCACTACTTCTGCCAGTATGAAGATCCGGCCCTGTTCGACCTGGCCGAACCGCTGGATGGCCCGACCGGACAGCACCTGGCCGCACTTGCTCGCGAATTGGATATCGTGCTGGTCGGCTCGCTGTTTGAGCGGCGCGCACCAGGGCTTTATCACAACACGGCGGTGGTATACGACCGAGATAAAGGCCGGGTGGGTCAGTATCGGAAAATGCACATCCCTGATGACCCAGGCTTTTATGAGAAGTTTTACTTCACCCCTGGTGACCACGATGCGAGCCGTGCAGAAGGCTTTACACCAATTGATACTTCGCTTGGCCGTTTGGGCGTGCTGGTGTGCTGGGATCAGTGGTACCCGGAAGCGGCTCGCCTGATGGCCTTGGCCGGAGCAGACTTGCTGCTCTACCCCACGGCGATTGGGTGGGATCCTAACGATGATATTGCGGAACAAACCCGCCAAAAAGATGCCTGGACGTTAATCCAGCGCTCGCATGGCGTCGCCAATGGCTTACCGGTGATTGTTGCCAACCGCGTGGGATTTGAAACCGACCATTCAGGCGTGGGCGATGGCATTCAGTTTTGGGGAGGCAGCTTTATTTGTGGGCCTCAGGGCGAGCTACTTGCCCATGCCGGTGAAGAAGCTGAACAACTGGTTGTGACCATTGATATGGCGCGCTGCGAAAATACTCGCCGTATCTGGCCTTACCTGCGTGATCGCCGTATCGATGCCTATAGCGATCTAACCCGCCGCTTTCGCGACTAGGCGTTATCGATCTATAGGCCAGTTTAACGTAGCGGTCTTTGACGGAAAACGCCTGCCAAAATCATCTGGCAGGCGTTTTTTCTAGTACCTATTTCTGCACGTACCGCAGCGCTGACTTACGCCATTACGTCAGCAGTAACAAACTTATCACTTCCAGAAATCGCGAATCGAGGCGATGCCTTGGGCGCCTACGGCGCGGGCGTGATTGGCATCAAAGCGTGTCATTCCACCCAGCGCAAAGACCGGCATTCCGGCACGCTCAACCAGTTGTTGAAAATCATGCCAGCCCATCGGCGCTACTTCCGGATGTGAAGGCGTAGTGCGAAGCGGTGACAGCGTCACAAAATCACACCCCAGCAGCGCCGCTTTGGAGAGCTGAGTTTGGTCATGTGTCGAGGCAGAGAGCCACTTTTGCTCGGCAATCGGACGTCGATCCAGCTGCATCAAGCGCTCGCTGGTTAAATGAATACCATCGGCATCCACATGTT
Source organism: Halomonas sp. 72 (assembly GCF_052379785.1). Lineage (NCBI taxonomy): Bacteria > Pseudomonadati > Pseudomonadota > Gammaproteobacteria > Oceanospirillales > Halomonadaceae > Halomonas > Halomonas sp. 72. The sequence goes on from NZ_JBQSYY010000005.1 coordinate 92,528, forward strand.
CAAGCAGCGCAGGCTCGCCGTTGAGTAGAAGCTTGGCGCCATACTCATGACACATGCGCAAAGCGCGTTCAGCGCGCTTAAGATAAGCGGCTTCATCAAGCTGCTTGGCACGCAGCTGCACCAAGCGAATGTTGTCTTCTTTCAAGGCCCGCTCCAGGAGCGTATCAAAACGCGCCTCGTCAGCCTCTTCTTTTGTAATCAGATATTCAGTGGGCAGCATCACAGCACGCAGGATCGGCAGGTTGGCCGCCGGGAACGGATAATTAGCCAACTCCTCCATCGGCACCCAACGCACGGCTTGGCCTTCGCGACCAAAAGGCTCGCCAGCAAACTCATGAACCTGCCAAACATCTAACAAAATATGCTTGTCAGGATATTCGTGATGCACACGGATCAAGGGCTGCGCACGTACAATCTCAACACCAAGCTCTTCGTGCAGCTCGCGCTTAAGGCCCTCAAGTCCTGTTTCATAAGGCGCGAGTTTCCCACCCGGAAACTCCCACAAGCCACCCTGATCGACATTCGAGGGCCGACGTGCAATCAGCACTTGCTTCTGATCGGCACTAATGATGGCTGCTGCCGCAACATGAACTCGTCGTTTTACCATTACATTCATTACGTCTTTATCCACTGTGTGCGCACCGGCGGATCAGTGCCGGCGCTTACTCGCTGCGTGAGCCCTTTATGACTGCCAAACCCAGTCGGTGACTGGCTAACTAGCTACGATAGTCTGCGTTGATCGACACATAGTCATGGGAAAGATCAGAGGTCCATACGGTGGCACTCTCCTGACCGCGCCCTAAACTGATGCGAATCGTAATTTCGTCTTGCGCCATGACGGCACTGCCTGCGGCTTCCGTATACCCAGCCGCACGACCACCTTCTTCAACCAGGCGAACATCTGCCAGGTCAATGACAATGCGGTCCACGTCAAAATCAGCCACAGGCGCTCGCCCTACTGCGGCCAGAATACGCCCCCAGTTAGCATCAGAGGCGTAAAGCGCTGTTTTCACCAAGGGTGAGTGGGCGACGGTAAATGCGACATCCAGCGCTTCCTGACGACTTTCTGCGCCATCAACCTGGAGCGTCACAAACTTTGTCGCGCCCTCACCATCACGGATGATCGCCTGAGCCAAGCTCGTCATTACCTGCTGCAATGCATCACGGAAGACAGCGATATCCTCGTCGTCTTCAATCGCCGTTCCCGTACCTGTCGCTGCAAGCATGCACGCATCATTGGTTGAAGTGTCGCTATCCACGGTAATGCAGTTAAACGAGGTATCCACCGTCTCGCGTAACAAGCGATCCAGTAATGACTGTTCAATAGCAGCATCCGTGACGACAAAGCCCAACATGGTCGCCATGTTGGGTTTAATCATGCCTGAGCCTTTAGTGATGCCATTGATAGTAACTGACCCGTCACTAACCTTCACGGTAACGCTGGCACCTTTGGCTCGGGTGTCGGTGGTTAAAATCCCTTCACCGGCATGTTGCCACGCCTGACTATTGTCAGCACCTGACGCAAGCGCTGGCGTGATACCGGCTAAAAGGCGCTCCATGGGAAGTGGTTCACCTATAACCCCCGTTGAGAAAGGCAGTACCTGATGCTCGGCAACGCCAGCTTGCTCTGCTACCGCTTTACAGCTGGCGTAGGCATCATGAAGCCCCTGCTTGCCAGTGCCCGCATTCGCATTACCGGTATTAATTAGCCAGTAACACGGTGCTTGGCCCTGCTCGCGGCAACGCTCAATATGCGCCTTGGCAACCGACACCGGGGCAGCGCAGAAGGCATTTCGCGTGAACACACCAGACACGGTTGCCGAGGCGGGTAGCTCAATAACTACCATGTCACGACGACCCGGCTTTTTAATACCCGCCATTGCACTTCCCAAGCGCACCCCAGCCAAGGGGGGCATCACCGGAAAGGGACTATTTCCCACCGCCATGATCGTCTCCTCTACCTAAATCCAGACCGCTTCTGATTAGCTTAATTTGCCGCAGCACTGCTTGTACTTCTTACCTGAACCACACACACACGGGTCGTTTCGGCCAACTTTCGGCCCTTCGCGACGGACAGGGCGTGCGTCCTGTTCAGTGCTTTCTACATCACTGTTTTCACCGCTTAATCCGCTTTCACTGGAAGAAGCATCATCGTGACGATTCGCGGCCGCGGCTTTTTCGCGGGCCAGCTCTTCACGCCGCTTTTGCTCCAGCGCATCAACTTCTTCAGGCTGACGTACCTGAACATGGCTCAGAATACGGGTGACATCCGCTTTAATATTGGTCAGCAGGTGCTGGAACAATTCAAACGATTCACGCTTGTACTCTTGCTTGGGGTTCTTTTGTGCGTAGCCGCGTAAATGGATGCCCCGACGCAGGTGATCCATGGACTGCAAGTGCTCTTTCCAACGCGTATCCAGAACCTGAAGCATGACCTGCTTCTCAAAACGACGAATCAGGGTCGCGCCTGCGGCATCCACCTTGGCCGCATAAGCGTCACGGTGCATGTCTTGCAGACGCTCACGCAGCTTCTCTTCGCTAAAGCGCTCATCATCAGCGGCCCACTGGACCACCGGGGCATCCAGGTTGAATTCTGTCTTAAGGTGCATTTCAAGCCCAGCCAGATCCCACTGCTCGGCTAAACTCTGCGGCGGAACGAAGTCGTTAATAGTGTCTTCCATGACTTCTTCACGAATACCCACGACAGCTTCTGAAATGTCATCAGAGGCCAGAACCTCATTGCGCTGCTCGTAAATAACCCGGCGTTGGTCGTTTGCCACGTCATCATATTCAAGCAACTGCTTACGAATATCGAAGTTACGCCCTTCCACTTTTTTCTGGGCACGCTCAACGGCGTTAGATACCATTTTGTGCTCAATGGCTTCGCCGCGCTCCAGGCCCAATGCCTGCATGAGACGCTTAACGCGGTCAGAACCAAATAGCCGCATCAGACTATCTTCCAACGACAGGAAGAACCGCGTTGAACCTGGATCGCCCTGACGGCCAGAACGCCCACGCAACTGGTTATCAATGCGCCGAGACTCATGGCGTTCCGAACCAATAACGTGCAGGCCACCGGCTTCCAGCACACCATCGTGACGCTGCTTCCACTCGGCTTTTAATGCATCAATCTGCGCCTGACTTGGGTTTTGCAGCTTGGCAACGTCAGCCTCCCAGTTGCCCCCCAACATAATATCGGTACCTCGACCGGCCATGTTGGTGGCAATAGTGATCGCGCCAGGACGCCCTGCCTGAGCAATAATCTCAGCTTCACTCTGGTGCTGCTTGGCATTCAGGACATTGAACTTCAGCCCCGCTTCGCGCATTAAGTGCGCCAGGTACTCAGACGTCTCGATGGACGCCGTACCTACCAACACCGGGCGGCCTGCCTCTGTTTCGGCCTGAACGTCCTTAATAATCGCCTCGTACTTCTCCTCGGAGCTAAGGTAGACCAGGTCGTTAAGGTCTTTACGGGCTAACGGGCGATTGGTGGGAATGACGATAACATCAAGCCCATAAATCTGACGGAACTCAAAGGCTTCCGTATCAGCAGTGCCGGTCATGCCTGCCAGTTTTTCATACAAGCGGAAATAGTTCTGGAAGGTGGTGGATGCCAGCGTCTGGCTCTCGCGCTGAACGGTGACCCCTTCCTTGGCTTCAACAGCCTGGTGAAGCCCTTCCGACCAACGGCGGCCAGGCATCGTCCGTCCAGTATGCTCATCAACGATGACCACCTGGTCTTCCACTACGATGTAATCAACATCCTTATTGTAGAGATGCCGTGCCCGGAGCGCAGAATGCATGTGCTGAAGTAAATTCAGGTTTTGAGCGGCGTAAAGCGATTCACCCTCTTTAAGAAGGCCTTCCGCCTGCATCAGCTCTTCAACCCTGTTATGCCCCTGCTCGGTCAGCTCAACCTGCTTTTGCTTCTCCTCCAGCACAAAATCGCCGGTTGCAGGCTGGTCGTCATCTTCCGAGACCTCACCCTCTTCCAACTGCTGGGCAAGCTGATTAACGACGTTATAAAGATTGGTATTTTCATCCACCGCACCTGATATGATCAACGGCGTACGCGCCTCATCAATCAGGATAGAGTCCACCTCATCGACAATGGCATAGTGCAGGCCACGCTGCACCTTATCCTCCAAAGAGAACGCCATGTTGTCGCGCAGGTAGTCAAAGCCAAATTCGTTATTGGTACCGTAGGTAATATCACACCGATATGCATGGCGTTTCTCCTCCCCGGTTTGACCGGAAAAGATAACCCCAACAGAAAGCCCTAAAAACTCATACAGCGGGCGCATCCACTCGGCATCACGGCGGGCAAGGTAGTCATTGACGGTAACAACGTGTACGCCCTTTGCAGGCAGCGCATTGAGATAAACGGCCAGTGTTGCTACCAGCGTTTTACCTTCGCCGGTTTTCATTTCAGCAATACGACCACGGTGCAGGGTCATGCCCCCCACCATCTGTACATCAAAATGCCGCATACCCATGACGCGCTTGCTGGCCTCTCGCACAATCGCAAACGCAGAAGGCAACAAACTATCCAGCGCCTCGCCATTTTCCAGGCGCAAACGCAGCTCCGCTGTCTTACCTTGTAATTCAGCATCGCTTAATCCTTCAAGCTCAGCTTCGAGCACGTTCACACTGCGAACGTTTTTGTGCATGCGCTTTACTTCACGGTCGTTCTTGGAGCCAACAACCTTGCGTAACAAATTATTAATCATGAAATTTCCAAATCATCTTGAGCGAACCAATGGGTTTCGCCCTGTTCCGTATAAGGCAAGTAAAGTACGTTGTAGAAAACCGTGAGTTAAGCGGGCGGACCGCGCTGGGTAAGCACATCGTGTGCGGCTACCCGGCGCTTTATAAAGACATAAACAGGTAAAAAGTGGCGCTGCACCGCGATACGTTTAAATCGCTGCTGCCAACCGCGCAATGCGCGTCGCCTTTTGGCGATCCAATGCGATTGAGCACGTAAAATAGCCGGCACCCACAAACACACGCAGACGTTACGCTCAGCCCCCCGCATGGCATCAAAAGGCACTAAACTATTGGGCAACAAGCAGCTTACCAGGAGCCCCGCCAGCCACCAACGCGCCAAGCCATAGCGACGGTTACGTCGCGGCAAAGCAGAAAAGGTGTTAAGCGTGGAGGACATGCTGTGGATTGGCTCCTGAGCGTGTTAGGCTCTGCAAATAAGTAATGCATCCGTGTAGATGCCGCTACTTGGTTATATATTGAGGGGTTACCCCAGGATTCAAGCGTATGAGTATAAAGGTTAAGCGTTCTCGCGCACAGCCCATCGCCCGTCTGCTAAACAAGTCAGGGGATATTGGCCAATTAATGCGCCAGTCTCGCTTGATAGATCAGGCCCAGTGTCATTTAAGAGCCCACCTGCCAGAAGAGATGCGCCCACATATCTTTGTCGGCGGCTTTCGCGATGGGCGCTTAACCCTGATCAGTGGGCAGGCAAGCTGGCTGACATGGTTGCGCTTTGAACAGCAGCGGCTGTTGACGCTGCTACATCAACTGCCAGGCTTTGAGGCTGTGAACGGCTTTACCTTTAAAGTACGCCCCGTCCGCCCAGTTGAAGCACCTTTGCGTAATACCCGACACTTATCCGCCAGCGCGGGAAAAACGCTCAGCGAGTGCGCAAGCGACACACACAATCCTGCGCTGCGTAAAGCGTTAGAGCGCCTTGCGGCTCACGCACCAAAATAAGCATGCCGCGCGCATTGCACATTTCTCAAATGCCAGAAACGCAAAAGCACCGCCTGAGCGGTGCTTTTTTTCATCAAGACCAGTGAGCTTGAGCACTATCAAAGGGGGGAACCTGGATAGCGCGTCATAGTTAATATCTGACACTCCTGCTTGGCAATTAGGCCATTGCAGGCGCTGCGTACGAAATAGGCGCAACAGCTTTTTCATCTTCAAACGTTACGATTTCATAAGCATCAGGCTGTGCCATCAATTCGCGGCAAAGCTGGTTATTCAGCGCATGGCCAGATTTTGTACCGTGAAACTCACCAATCAGGCTGTAGCCTAACTGATACAAATCGCCGATCGCATCCAGCACCTTGTGCTTGACGAACTCATCTTCGTAACGCAAACCGCCTTCATTGACGATGCGATAATCATCAACCACGATCGCATTATCCAGGCTTCCCCCCAGGGCCAGGTTATTAGAGCGCAAAAACTCCAAATCCTTCATAAACCCAAAGGTGCGCGCCCGAGAAACCTCTTTCACAAAAGAGGTCGTCGAAAAATCGATAAGCGCGGTTTGTTTCTGCTGTTCGAAAACCGGGTGGTCGAAGTCAATGGCGAACGAGACCTTGAACCCTTGGTGCGGAAGGAAAACGGCTTCTTTATCGCCATCTTTAACCGCGACGCGACGCTTGATACGTATAAATTTCTTTGCTGCATCCTGCTCAAGAATACCCGCCGATTGGATTAAAAACACAAACGGGCTGGCACTACCGTCCATAATCGGTACTTCGGGAGCACTTAGGTCAACGTAAGCATTATCGATGCCTAGTCCTGCAAACGCTGACATCAAATGCTCAACCGTTGCCACTTTCACACCTTCGAGTGAAAGTGCAGTGCAAAGTGTTGTGTCTTCCACTAACTCTGCGCGTGCGGGTATATGTACCACAGGCTCCAGATCGGTTCTAACAAACACAATCCCGGTGTTTGTCGGCGCCGGACGCAAAGCCATGTGGACTTTTTTGCCGGAGTGCAGACCCACTCCAGTGGCGCGGATGACGTTTTGTAGGGTGCGTTGTCTGATCATGGGCAGTGGTCGAACTCTAATGACGGTAGTACCGTAGGGGAAGGAAAGTTATCAAACAGTGTTCACTTTAACAGCAAACGAGCGTTTTAACCAATAAAACACTCGTTTGCTGGCCCGGTAAACCTATAGAAACAATCAATCGGCCTGACGGCGCAAGAAAGCAGGTATGTCCAGATAGTCGTCAGCATCGGCTGAGCGACTCTTTTCCGGACGCGGTTTGGGCGCGTGTTCAGGCGCCTCTGCACGGGCAGTTGCTTGCTGACGCATTACGGTAGGCTGCTGTAGCTTACGGTAATCAGAAGAGTCAGCAGAAGAGCGGCGTGCAGGTTCACGTGTCGTCGCTTTGGCAGCTTTCGCGCCATCTAATCCAGCAGCAACAACAGTAACACGCAACTCATCCGACATTTCCATATCGATGGAAGTTCCCACGACAATGGTCGCTTCTTGTGAAGCAAACTCTTGAACGGTGGCACCTACATCGTTGAACTCGCCAATCGACAGATCCGGGCCTGCCGTAATATTGACCAGAATGCCTCGCGCGCCATGCAGATCGATATCTTCCAGAAGCGGGCTACGGATAGCTTTTTCGGCTGCTTCACGGGCGCGGTTCTCGCCGGTAGCTCCGCCCGTACCCATCATTGCCATGCCCATTTCAGACATAACAGTACGCACATCAGCAAAGTCGACGTTGATAATACCAGGGCTTGTGATCAGCTCGGCAATACCTTGAACAGCGCCAAGCAATACATCATTAGCAGCGCTAAACGCAGTTAACAGCGTCGCGCTTTTACCCAGTACGGATAAAAGCTTTTCGTTGGGTATGGTGATCAGCGAATCAACATGCTGAGAGAGCTCTTTCATTCCCTCTTCGGCAGCGCGCATACGCTTGGGGCCTTCAAACGGGAAAGGCCGCGTAACGACAGCGACCGTTAAAATACCCAGTTCTTTGGCAACTTGCGCAACCACTGGCGCGCCGCCAGTGCCTGTACCACCGCCCATACCAGCGGTAATAAAGACCATATCGGCGCCTTCAAGCAGCTCAGCGATTCGGTCACGATCTTCCATCGCGGCCTGGCGACCTACCTCAGGGTTGGCGCCAGCACCGAGCCCCTTGGTGATTTCACCACCTAGCTGTAATACTGTTTTTGCGGATACGCGTTTAAGCGCTTGGGCATCGGTATTGGCGCAAATAAATTCAACGCCTTCAATGTTACTTTCAACCATGTGATTGACGGCATTGCCGCCACCACCACCAACACCGACTACTTTTATGACCGCACTACTTGAGGGTGCGTTATCTACTAATTCGAACATAAGCCCCGTCTCCTGAACCGCGCTTGCGGCCCTGTCAGAAATTTCCTTTGAACCAGCCCTTGATTCTGGCCAGCGCCGAATGGTCTTCCTTGATATCACGTCGAGAGAGCTCGTTGCGACCTTTGTGAGGTGCAATGACTCCCCCGTGGCTTTCTAGACCCTGCCCATGCCGCGCTTCTTGCAGTGCATAGTGCAATAAGCCGACACCTGTCGCATAAATGGGGTTTCGCACGACATCCGCTAAACCTTTAACGTTTTGCGGACAAGCAATACGAACCGGCATGTGGAATATCTCTTCCGCCAGTTCGCCGACCCCTTCCATACGTGAGGTGCCACCAGTGAGCACAACACCAGCGGCAACCATGTCTTCATAGCCACTGCGACGTAATTCGTCTCTAACCAGTGTAAATAGCTCTTCATAGCGTGGTTCGACCACTTCTGCGAGCGCCTGACGCGACAAGTCGCGTGACGGACGATCACCCACGCTAGGAACCTTAATCATTTCATCGCTTGCGGCCAATTGCGTTAAGGCACAAGCGTATTTAACCTTGATCTCTTCTGCGTGCTGCGTCGGTGTACGTAGCGCCATGGCAATATCGTTGGTGACCTGATCACCAGCAATTGGTATAACGGCCGTATGTCGAATGGCACCTTCAGTAAAGATGGCCATATCAGTGGTTCCACCACCGATATCCACCATGCAAACGCCTAATTCACGCTCGTCTTCGGTCAACACTGCCATGCTGGATGCCAGCTGCTCCAGGATAATTGAGTCGACGTCCAAACCACAGCGTCGAACACATTTCTCAATATTCTGTACCGCGTTGAGTGCTGCCGTTACCAGATGAACTTGCGCTTCTAAACGTACACCGGACATGCCCAAGGGCTCGCGAATACCGCCTTGTGCATCAATTGCAAATTCCTGGGGCAGTACATGTAAAACGCGCTGACCTTCTGAAACCGCCCTTGCCCTCGCTGAATCAATAACGCGATCAATATCAGAAGGAGTAACTTCACGCTCTTTAATAGCGACCACGCCATCTGAATTCATCGAGCTAATATGACTACCCGCAATGCCCACATATACCGAGTGAATATCGCAGCCAGCCATAAGCTCGGCTTCTTCCACAGCGCGCTGAATAGATTGAACGGTTGATTCAATATTAATGACAACGCCTCGCTTCATACCCCGTGACGGATGCGAGCCGATACCAGCAATTTCAATGCCGCCATCATCGGTAGGTTGACCGACAATTGCGACGACCTTGGACGTTCCAATGTCCAGCCCGACCACCATATTCGATGCATTGGGTGAGCCTGCCATGAGTCGGGAATTCTCCTTGTAAACTTTTTAAATTAAAATAAATAGGGATACTTAAACCAACTTATTCTTTGCCTATTATAACTTGCAACCGGTAAGCGCTGATAGCTCAATAGCGCTGTACGCTGATGTGAAGTTTAAATCTACAAAATCACCGATATCCCATAGTATAGAAACAATTGGCATAATACGACCAGCCCAAGCCCACAATAATGGGCTTGAAGTGTAATTTAAACCCCATTAATGCGTTTTTACGCGCTGTCGGCGACTTATCATGGCTAAAGCGCGTTAATTAAAACTTGAGTTAGTCTTCTGATGCCTCAAAATCGCTCTGGCCATGCCAGGCAACAGCGACACCGTTAGGATAGCGCAGATCAATATAACGAATATGCTCACTATACCTTGATAATTCGCGCTGCCAGGAGGCCGCTAAGCGTGCCAAACGCACTTCATGCTCGCGCCGGCCCAGCATAATCCAGGTACCGTTACTTAGCTGTACACGCCATGCACCGCGCGGCTCTAATCGAAACTGAGTAAGTGCCAACGACAAGTTTGCGAAATAAGGTGTTAGGCGATGATAGTAATTTAGCACCTCTTCACTGCTTCCGCTGGGGCCCGCAAGATCAGGAAGACCTGAAGGCACCGCCAGAGGTGCAAAAGCAAAGGGCTCGCCTTTCGGGTTAAGCAAAAAGTCATCATTCCAGCGCGCAACGGGCACTTGTTCCGCCAGTTCAAACACCAGCGCATTCGGCCACTCACGAGAAATACGTACTTCTTTAAGCCAGCCAATCTCCAGGGCCCGGTTACGCAGCACGCCTAAATCAGCCGATAACCAAGTGGCACCTTGAACCAAAGGGGCAAGCTGAGTGCGTAGGTAGTCTGCGCTTACGTAATCCCACTCCCCACGGATGGAAACACGCTCGATGGGCCGATCCAGCCATAGCCATAGCGCGCGCCCTCCTGCCACTAACAGTAACGCCAGAAGCAGGATACCAAACCAGGCATTACGCCTTTTCATAAGGCCTCATCATGATGCGTTCTGCTTTCCGGCAGAGTGGAGTATCTGCACCACCAGGTCATCAAATTCGATGCCCGCATAGGCAGCGGCTTGAGGCACCAAACTGTGATCGGTCATGCCAGGCACGGTATTGACTTCCAATAGCCAGAACTGGCCATTGGCATCCCGCATCACGTCCACACGCCCCCAGCCTTCACAACCAATGGCCGCAAACGCGTGCTGGCACAGCGTTGCCAGCTGCGCTTCCTCTTCTGCGGTAAGCCCACAAGGAAGATGGTACTGGGTCGTATTGGAAACGTATTTGGCTTCATAGTCGTAGAATCCGCCAGGCACTTCGACCCGAATAGCGGGCAATACACGCTCATCCAGCAGCGCCACCGTGTACTCCTCACCGACCACAAAGCGCTCGGCCATCACTCGGGCATCAAATTGTGCCGCTTCGCGATAGGCGGCCTCAAGCGCCTCCTGGCTTTTAACTATACTGATCCCAAGCGTGGAGCCTTCATGTACTGGCTTAACCATCATCGGCAACCCAAGCGTGGCGACCACTCCGGCCCAGTCTGCATCAGCCGTCAGCATAATGCTTTCCGGCGTGGGCAGCCCAATGGCTTGCCAAACCTGCTTGGTGCGCTGCTTATCCATTCCCAGTGCTGACGCCATAACGCCACTACCGGTATAGGGAATACCCAAGAGCTCAAGCGCGCCCTGCAGCGTACCGTCTTCACCACCACGACCATGCAGAGCGACAAATATCGCCGATGGCGCCATAGCCTCAAGTCCGGCTAACCCCTTATCGCGTAAGTCATAGCCTTCTGCGTTAATCTTTTGGCGTTTTAGCGCCTCAAGTACAGCGGCACCACTTTTAAGGGAAACCTCACGCTCAGCAGAAGAACCGCCGTAAACCACCACCACACGTGAGCAATCAATATTGACGTCTTTCAGGCTCACAGTTCCACCTCACTCATTTGCAGCTTCGCCTTGGCCAAGCTGAGCGAGATACCACCTACGTCGCCCGCCCCCTGAGTAATTAGGATGTCGTCGGGTCTCAGTACATTGGCCAATAGCGCTGGCAGCTCCTGCTTATGTTCAACAAAAAGCGGGTCTACCTCACCGCGCTGACGAATCGAACCTGCAAGCGTGCGCCCTTCAGCGCCAGGGATAACCGCCTCGCCCGCGCTGTATACGTCTAAAAGTACCAGCGTATCTACCTGGGACAGTACTCGAACGAAATCTTCATAGAGATCCCGAGTCCGGCTGTAGCGGTGGGGCTGATAAAGCATCACTAAACGACGCTCAGGCCAGCCAGCGCGGACTGCTCTGATGACCATATCCACTTCGCGCGGATGATGGCCATAATCATCCACTAACATAATCTTGCCGGGCGCTTTAGGCGCAGGGAAATGGCCATGCACTTGAAAGCGCCGCCCTACCCCAGCAAACCCCGCCAGACCGCGCAAAATCGCCTCGTCACTCACGCCTGCATCCGTAGCAACAACAATCGCTGCCATCGCATTAAGCGCATTGTGCTGACCAGGCATGGCAAGCCGCACGTTTAAGGGCGCAGCCTGACCAGGCCGCAAAGCCGTAAAGGAAACTTCACCACTTTGCTGCACAAAATCGGTAATCCGATAATCGGCATCTTCTGCAAAACCGTAGGTAACGAACTGGCGCTTAATCTGAGTTCGCAGTGCCCGTACATGCGGGTCATCGATACACAATATAGCCAACCCGTAGAACGGCAGGTTGTGTAGAAATTCGATAAAGGTATCTTTTAACCGTTCGAAATCGCCACCATAGGTGCTCATATGGTCAGCATCAATATTGGTAACTATCGACACCATTGGCTGCAAATGCAGGAATGAAGCGTCAGACTCATCAGCCTCTGCAACCAGATAATCCCCTTCACCCAAGCGCGCATTGGTACCGGCACTGGTCAACTTCCCACCAATGACAAAGGTCGGGTCCAGGCCGCCTTCGGCTAACAGCGTCGCCGTTAAGCTGGTCGTGGTTGTTTTTCCATGGGTACCGGCAACCGCAATCCCGTGACGAAATCGCATTAACTCTGCCAGCATCTCGGCACGACGCACCACGGGGACACGGTGCTCATGTGCCCAGCGAATTTCAGGGTTGGTCGTATCAACGGCGCTTGAAACAACCACAACGTCGGCCCCTTCGACATTCTCCTCGGCATGGCCAATCTCAACCCGAACACCACACACGCGAAGCCGCTCAATAACCGAAGAGGCTTTCATATCGCTGCCACTGACGCTGTAACCTTGATTGGCCAATACTTCGGCAATACCACACATGCCCGCGCCACCGATACCGACGAAATGAATATGCTGAATACGGCGCATACCCGGGCCGCTTGAGCTTATGCGTTGCAGCGACGATGGGGTTACTGAGTCGGTCACACGTTTTCTCCTTTGTGTAGTATCGCTAGGCATCCTTCGGCTAATCGCTCTGTGGCATCCAGGTGCGCAGCCTGGCGTGCGCGGGAAGCCATCAGCGCCAGCGTAGCGGGCTCTAACAGGTCATTTAAATAGTGCGTTAAACGCTCAGGCGTCAGCGCGGATTGCACAACGCATAGCGCAGCACCCGCATTAACCAGTACATTGGCATTGACTCGCTGGTGATCATCGACCGCAAAAGGAAACGGAACAAGAAGCGAGGGCTTTGCCGCAGCCGCCAGCTCTGCAACCGTTAACGCCCCCGCTCGACAAACCACCAAATCAGCCCAATCATACGCTGCGGCCATATCATCAATAAACGCGGAAACATCGGCCTGTATGCCATGTTCGGCGTACCCTTGTGCCGTTTGAGCGTCCCGCGACTTCCCGGCCTGGTGGCGTATTTCCGGGCGCTTACCGGGTGGTAGCGCAGCAATCGCTTGGGGCAAGCGTTCATTTAATGCCACAGCTCCTAATGACCCCCCCACCACTAACAAGCGCAGCGGGCGCCCCTGTAATGCCTCGATCGTACGCGGCACTTGGCCAAGTGTCGCTATATCTTCACGCACGGGGTTGCCAATGACGTCTGCCCGCGTACCGAACGCTTCAGAAAAGGCAGCATAGCTGCGCGTCGCCAAGCGAGAAAGCACGCGGTTGGTTAAGCCGGCAACTGCATTTTGCTCATGAACGACCAGCGGAATACCCGATAGCCACGCAGCAAGCCCGCCTGGGCCACTGGCAAAACCACCGAGGCCAACCACCAACTGCGGCTTAAAGCTTTTTATGACGTCACGTGCTTGCCAAATAGCGCGGCTAAGGTTCACAGGCGCTTTAAGCCAGCCTGCCATACCATTACCGCGCAACCCGCTCACGGCAATGGTATGCAGCTTTATACCGGCCTCAGGCACCAGCCGGTTTTCAATACCTCTGGGGCTACCCAACCACTCAACGTCAATGTTTTGCGCCATAAGCGCACGCGCAAGGGAAAGCGCGGGGATCACATGCCCGCCCGTTCCTCCTGCCATGATTAAAACACGCCGATGTGCGTTCACCGTCACAAACGACTCCTTGAAAATTATTTCGATAACCGCGGCTCATGGCGCGGTTTATAGGGGGTTGGCGCACGGCTCGGCCGCTGTCGTGTTTCTGCGTCAACCCGCAAAAGCAGACCAATCATCATGCCAATAACCAATAAGCTCGAACCACCATAACTTATCAAAGGCAAGGTCAGCCCCTTGGTGGGCAGTAGCCCCGAGCTTACCGCCATATTGATAAATGCCTGAGAGGCAATAACAAAACAGATACCGTAACTTACGTAAGCACCAAAAAGATGGCCCGCAAGTTCAGCCTTCCGGCCAATCCACATGGCGCGACTAATCAATAGGGTAAACAGCAGGATAATCGCAATAGCGCCAATCATGCCTAGCTCTTCGGCAATAACGGCAAAGATAAAATCGGTATGCGCCTCGGGTAAATAGTGCAGTTTCTGGACACTATTACCTAATCCGGTGCCTGTAACATGCCCACGACCAAAGGCAATCAGCGCTTGGGTCAACTGATAGCCGGTTGCGAACTGGTCTGCCCACGGGTCCAAAAAACTGGTCCAACGCGCCAGACGGTAAGGCTCCAGCGCCACCATCATGACCGCACCAAATCCCAAAACAGTACCACTGCCAATAAGTAACACGAGCGATGCACCACTCATCATTAACATGCCAATGACACACGTGGTGTAGACCACCATGCCGCCAAAGTCGGGCGCTAAAAACAGCAGTCCTGCTGGTAGCGCCAACACCGCAATGGGGCGCCACATGGTAAAAACACGACGGCGTAAATCATAGGTAAAACGCGACATAAACATCGCCATGTAAAAGATAAGGCCTATTTTACCAAGCTCAGATACTTGAAGACTAGGCAGCGGGCCCGGCAGCGCTATCCAGCGCTTACTGCCGTTAATTTCCTGACCAAACAGCAACACGCCTACCAACAGTGCTATGCTTATTAAAAAAATCAGTGCCGCATTCTGGCGCCATACTTCAAGGGGTACGCTAAGCATAAACAAGCAGCCTAACGTTGAAATGAGCAAGAAAACCCCATGCTGCCGAAAGTAGTAGAAGCTATTCTCCAGAAGTCCTATTGAGGCCGAGCTGACCATCACCCAGCCAATGCCTGCAAGCGCCACAGCGGCTGCAATGAGCCAGATATCACAGGGGAAGTTTCGCGTCGTTAATACAGTGTGCAAGCGCTTTAATCGGCTCATAAGGATACTCTCGCCGCACTGCTTTCCACCCAGTGACGAAAAGCATCACCTCGAACCTGGTAGTTGGGAAACTGGTCCAGGCTTGCACAGGCAGGTGACAGCAACACACAGTCGCCAGGCTCTGCCTGGCTAAATGCGGCCTCCATTGCCTGCGTTAAGTCGTTTACCTGCTGGACCGGCACATGCGCTGCTACCGCGTCTGAAATTCGATCACTATCAGCACCAAATAGCAGTGCCAGCCGCGCGCAGCGCGCCAACGGCACCGCTAACGGCGAAAAGTCAGCGCCTTTACCTACACCACCCGCCAACCAAATCAAGCGGCCCGTTAACGTAGCGCCCAACCCTTCAATAGCGGCCAATGTTGCCCCAACATTGGTGCCTTTCGAGTCGTTTATCCACGTCACCCCATTAATACAGGCCACTGTTTCGCTCCGGTGAGGCAACCCCGTAAAGGCTTTTAAGGCTTCTACCATGGCAAATGCATCAAGCGCCAACGCCTGCCCCATTGCCAGTGCCGCTAATGCATTCGTATAGTTGTGCTGGCCAGCCATTTTCAATTCACTTGCCGAAACCCATGACGTCTGCCCCTGCATGAGCATAAGCTCGGCCCCTTGCCATACCAGCCCCCAGCTGCTGTCTGTGGGCGGGTTCGCTGAAAAGCTGACAATGCCTGGCCCTGCTTGAAAAGGCCAAGTCAGGGGGTCGTCCTGATTGACAACCGCATACTGCGCGCCGTTAAAAATGCGTTGTTTTGCCAAACGATAGGCCGACATATCACCATGCCTATCCAAATGATCTTCGCTCAGATTCAAGAAAGCCGCGACTTTCGCACCCAAGACAGGCGTGGTTTCAAGCTGAAAACTGGAAAGCTCAAGAACATACAGCTCTGCATCCGGCTGCTCGGCCAATAAATCCAGTGCGGGCGTTCCCAGGTTGCCGCCAACCGCCACTCGCAAACCAGCCGCCCTGGCCATCTCACCCAGTAGAGTGGTCACCGTGGATTTCGCGTTTGATCCCGTGATAGCCGCAATGGGGACCTGGGTCGCGCGAACAAATAGCGCCGTTTCACCAATCAGCACAGGTTCGCCAGTATGCGGGTTAACGCGCCCAGCCAGGCTTTCAAGACCCGGCGAATCAGGGCCAACGCCAGGGCTAAGCACTACTTCATAAGCGTCCGTAAAATCGAGCGACGTCAGAGGGCCGCAGATGACGTCAACGTTTGGATGGGCTGCATAAAAAGCGTCAAGCCCCGGCGGCTCGCTGCGCGTATCGACGACCATAAACGGCGTATGCGTGCGTGCCAGGTGGCGGCATATTGCTCGACCTGAAAGGCCCAAGCCAACGACCACCGTGACACCCTTGGGTACTCGCACCATCTCTGGCTCCTTTGCGGTTTACGCTTAAGGCGATAACGCTACCGATTAACGAACCTTGAGCGTCGCGAGGCCCAGCAGCACCAGCACAACGGTAATGATCCAGAAGCGCACAATAACGCGTGGCTCAGGCCAACCTTTTAACTCGAAGTGGTGATGCAGCGGCGCCATACGGAAAATACGTCGCCCCGTCAGTTTGTAAGACCCTACTTGCAGGATCACCGACAACGTCTCCACTACAAAGATACCGCCCATAATAAACAGGACGATCTCCTGGCGAACGATGACCGCCACAACCCCAAGCGCCGCCCCCAGGGCAAGCGCACCTACATCTCCCATAAACACCTGGGCGGGGTACGTGTTAAACCATAAAAAGCCGAGACCCGCACCTGCAATCGTGGCGCAGAAAATAGCCAGCTCACCGGTGCCGTTTATAAACGGGATATGCAAGTAGTTGGCGAACACTGCATTACCGCTAGCGTAGGCAAACACCGACAATCCCATCGCTACCAGCACGGTTGGCATAATGGCCAAGCCATCCAGCCCGTCGGTTAAATTCACGGCGTTAGAACTACCCACAATCACCAGGTAGGTTAATACGATATAGAACACGCCAAGCGGCAGTGCGACGTCTTTAAACAGCGGCACCAACAAGCTGGTTTCAACGGGCGTGGTTGCGGTGAAAAACAGCACTAACGCAGCGCCAAGGCCTACCACCGACTGCCAAAAGTATTTCCAGCGTGCCGGCAGGCCTCGCGGGTTCTTTTCTACCACTTTCCGGTAATCATCGACCCAGCCTATCGCGCCGAAGCCCAGCGTAACGGCCAAGACCACCCACACGTAGCGGTTGGTTAAATCACCCCATATGATGGTGCTGATGCCGATGGCCAGCAGGATCATCACCCCTCCCATAGTAGGGGTGCCCGCTTTTGAAAGATGTGACTGCGGGCCATCATCACGCACGGCCTGGCCTATCTGGCCTTCCACAAGCCGGCGAATAACCCACGGCCCTAGCCAAAGGCAAAGCATTAATGACGTTAACGCGGCAAGAATGACGCGCAGGGTGAGATAGTTAAAAACCTGAAAGCCCGTATAGTACTGAGCTAAAAAATTCGCCAAGTAAAGTAACATGAACGGCGTTTACCTTATTTCATCCGAGCACAGCGCAGTAATGATCTTTTCCATACCGGCGCTACGCGACCCTTTAACCAACAACGTGGCATTGGGCGGCAAAGTATTAATGACATGACGCACTAGCGTCTCGTGGTCGTCAAAATGCTGCCCGCGACCGAAGGCGTCACAAGCTGGACGCGCGTTATCACCCAACGTCAACAGCCCGTCGATGCCAAGCTCAGCCGCATAGCGGCCCATCTCAGCATGCAGTTTTTCCGTTTCGTCTCCCAGCTCACCCATGGCGCCCAGCGCGCACCAACGCGGCGCGGGGAAACGCATTAACGTCTCCATAGCGGCTTTGACCGCCCCTGGGTTGGCATTATACGTATCGTCTAACAGCGTGGCACCATTAAGCCCCGAAACGATACTTAGCCTTCCCTTCAACGCGCGTAGGGTCTGCAGACCTTCAATCACATCCGTGGGCGTGACGCCTATCGCTAATGCGGCCGCAGCCGCGGCCAGCGCATTGCTCACGTTGTGCTTACCTGGCATGGCAAGCTGCACATCGCCCAGCGGTTTGCCATGTTGAACAAGCGTGAAAGCATACCGCCCCTGAGAGTCACAGGAAAGCGCCGAGGCATGAACATCCGCAGTACTATCAAACCCAAAACTGATCACACGGCGCGGCGACGCACAGGCAGCCCAAAAGGGGTAGTAACGATCATCGCGATTGAGCACCGCGATGCCCTGCTCACTTAGACCGCTCAGCAGCTCGCTTTTGGCTTGGGCAATATGCCCCATACCTCCAAACTCGCCAACATGCGCGCCCGTTACGTTGGTGATCACCGCTACATCCGGTACGGTTAATCGACTGGACCAGGCGATTTCGCCCAAGTGATTTGCGCCTAGCTCAATCACGCCTGCTTGATGCTCGGGCGCTAAGCGTAAAAGCGTGAGAGGTACGCCAATATCATTATTAAGATTGGCTTTGGTGGCCAACACGTTACCCAACGGCGATAACAGCGCAGCCGTCATCTCCTTCACCGTCGTTTTGCCACTATTTCCCGTGATACCGACTAACGGAATCCCGCACTGACAGCGCCACGCGCCCGCTAAAAGCCCAAGCCCCAGGCGTGTATCAGGGCATACCAACTGAGTCAGTGGACTTTCAACAACGGACTCAACCAGTGCTGCCGCCGCGCCTTTGTCGCGGGCCTGTTCGATAAAATCATGACCATCAAACCGCGGCCCTTTAAGCGCGATGAATAAGCAGCCAGGCACAATCTGCCGAGTGTCCGTCACAATGGAGGTAAATGCGCGCGATGCATCGCTGGCGGGCACCATAATCCCCAGCACTCTGGCGGCATCGGCCAGTGTCCAGTTCATTGTGCACTACCCCGCAATGCAAACGCCTTCATGACTTCATCTTCATCGTTATAAGCGTGGCGGACGCCGTTGATCTCCTGATAGGCCTCGTGGCCTTTCCCTGCGACCAGAATCACATCATTTTGAGCTGCCTGCTGAATTACTTGACTGAGCGCGTGACGACGGTCCGCTATTTCGAGCAGTGTTGCCGTTGAGGCGAGCCCGGCAATAATGTGCTGACGAATCTGCGCTGCTGACTCGCCCCGTGGATTATCGTCAGTCACCACGACCACATCCGCCAGCGCCTCCGCCGCTTTTGCCATTTCTGCGCGCTTGCCTGTGTCGCGCTCACCGCCACAGCCAAACACACACCACAGCTTGCCCGCCTTGCTTAAATGGGCGCGCAGCGCTGTGAGCGCATTGTGTAACGCATCAGGAGTATGGGCATAGTCAATCACCACACCCGGAACGCCTTTTGCGTGATAAAGCGCCATACGGCCAGGTACCGGGGTAAGCGCAGCGGCAGCCTCGAAAAGTGAGTTAATCGAATGGCCCCATCCATAAAGCGTCGCCATGGCCAACAACACATTATCCAGGTTGAAGCGCCCGACCAGACCCAGCACTAACATGCGCTCGCCTTCGGGCGTGGCAATAAGTGCTTGCTGGCCTGTTTCGCTTGTCTGAACGTCCATCACCCGTAGCGTTACGGCCTCATCCTGACCGACCGCCAATACGCGAACGCTTTGATCACAACCAGCCAGCATCAATCGCGCCAGAGGATCATCGGCATTAACCACTGCAAGCTCAAGCTCGCTACGTCTGAACAGCTTCGCCTTGGCCGCGGCATAAGCCGCCATGCTGCCATGATAATCAAGATGATCTCGCGTTAGATTGGTAAACACGCCCACCTTTATATTGGCAGCATCTAAACGATGTTGGTCAAGGGCATGAGAGGAAGCCTCAAGCGCTACTCGCTTAATGCCCTGAAGCGCCAGCTCTCCAAACGCCGCCTGCAGGGCTAAAGGCCCCGGCGTGGTGAGCCCAGTATCCACTAGCTGGCCTGGGCGGCCTACACCCAGCGTTCCTACCACACCCGCCGGAACACCTAGCGCTTCGCTAAGTTCTGCAATGTAATGAGTAACGGAGCTTTTACCATTGGTACCGGTGACGCCAATAACCTCAAGGTCATCCGGAACATTAAAAAGTTGTTTACCCAACTCTCCCAAGCGGGCAGCCAGATGTGGCAAGTAGAGTACACGCCCATCCCAGGTCGCATGGCGCTCCGTGGTATGCGCCAGCACCAGCGAAGCGCCTTGCTCAAGCACTGCGCGAATAAAATCGCGCCCGTCACGCTGACTACCTGGAACAGCTACAAATATATCGCCGACTTCCAGCGCGCGTGAATCGGTGGTCAGACGTAAAGACGCGGGTAGTTCGGGAAGCGGCTGCTCAAACGAAGCACCCGGCCATACTTTGCTCAGCGCACTCCATACATCGGTGGGAGCCAACGTCATGCCATCTCCTTAGCCATTCTTACTCGTCAACTTCATGGTCTGGCGGTACGTCCAACAAGCGCAATGCGTTGCCTGTCACGCTTGAAAAGACCGGAGCGGCCACTGCACCGCCATAAAATTCACCCGCTTTAGGGTGATCAATCATCACCACGGTCACAATACGCGGGTCGGAAATAGGCGCAATGCCTGCAAATACACTGCGATAAGCATCCGTGGTATAACCGCCCTGCCCCGACTTACGCACAGTCCCGGTTTTGCCTCCCACACGATAACCTTCAACGCGTGCGCGCCGACCACCGGTATAGGCGGCAACGGATGTCTCCAGAATACTCAGCAAATCATTGGCGACGGCGGGCTCAATGGCAGGCAGTCCTTGGGGCGGTTCAGAAAGGCGTAGCAATGAAGGCGGTAAGCGCATACCACCATTAGCCAGCGCGGTATAAGCACTGGCTAATTGAACAGCCGAGGTAGACAAACCATAGCCGTAAGAGAGCGCTGCCCGCTCACTACGCGACCAGCGCACCGGGGCCGGAAGGCTGCCCGTTGACTCCCCAGGAAAACCCGTTCCAGGGGATTGCCCCAGCCCTAGTTGGTTATATTTTTCCCACATAGCCGTATCGCTTAACTGCAACGTTAAACGGGACATACCCACGTTGGATGAGTGCTCCAAAATACCAGCAAGCGTCAACTCACCATAATCGCGAAAGTCACGAATGGTAAATTGATCAAGACGCATCCAGCCAGGCGACGTATTCACAACGGCATCGCGATCAACAATGCCGCTTTCAAGAATGGCAGCCATGGCCAGCGGTTTCATAACAGAGCCTGGCTCAAACACATCAACCAGCGCCTGGTTACGCAACCCACGTGGATCAAGCCCGGTACGATTATTAGGGTTATAAGAAGGCAGGTTAGCCATCGCCAACACCTCGCCGGTGCGGGCATCCATCATGACAAGTACGCCACCATCGGCTTCATGCTCAGCCACCGCCGCTCGAAGCTCCCGGTACGCCATATATTGAATGCGCTGATCAATTGAAAGCACCAAGTCACCGCCTGGCTGCGCTTCACGTATGACGCCTAGCTCGCGCACCAAACGCCCACGGCGGTCTTTAATGACGCGGCGCTGGCCAGGGTGACCGGCCAGGAAAGGCTGATAAGAGAGTTCCAACCCCTCCTGCCCCCTATCATCTACATTGGTCACGCCAAGTATCTGTGCGGCGACCTCGCCAGCAGGGTAGTAACGCTTGTACTCGCGCTGGGGATACACGCCGGGCGTGCGTAAATCCAGAATCCGCTGGGCCGCTTGAGGCGTCATCTGGCGGCGAAGATACATAAACTCACGGCTGCTATAAAGTTCAACCCGCGCCTCAAAGTCATCCGGCGACATGCCTAGCGCCTGCGCCAGCATAACGCGCTGAATACCATCTTCGGGTAGCTCTTGAGGATTGGCCCACAGCGTAACAACCGGTGTTGAGATCGCGAGCGGCTCGCCGTTTCGATCCGTGATCATGCCGCGGTGCGCAGGGATCGCTTCATGGCGAAGTGTTCGCGCATCTCCTTGGCTCTGTAGAAAGGGTCGGTCAATCACCTGTAGCAGCGTGATGCGCCCAATAAGGATGCATGCCACTACGCAAAATACGATCAATATAAAGTAAAAACGACCGTTACCTAACGGGGGGGCAACAGGTAGATGACGGGGCATCCCTCCCCGACGTTCGCCTCTCATGGTCGTATCACCTCAACATCGTGCACATCAGGAATACGCATATCCAGGCGCTCCGTCGAAATTTGCTCAATACGAGCGGGTGTCGACCAAGCGCCCTCTTCTAAAAGCAGCTGCCCCCATTCGGTCTGCAGCTGATTTTTCTCCTGCCCAAGCTGTTGCAGCTGAGCATACTGAACGCGCGTTAAATGAGTAACAACAACGGTGGCTAAGCCACTAACAATGCAGGCAAAAAAAAGCAGGCAAATAACCAGCGGCCACGTGCGAAAACGTAGTTTAAAGGGCCATTCAGTGCGTAGCGTTGAGCTCCAACGCTCAATCCGATCCATGCTCATGGTTATACTCGTTTTCGGGCAGCCCGCATAACGGCGCTGCGCGCACGTGGATTGCCGACCACCTCTTCATCACTAGGGCGTACGCCTTTGCCCAACGCTTCAAGACGGCGATTTAACTGATCATCACGGATAGGCATACCACGCGGTAGATGCGAATCGCCGCGCACATAATGACGTATAAAGCGTTTTACACGGCGATCTTCCAGTGAGTGGAAACTGATAACCACAAGATGACCACCGGGCGCTAGCGCTTCAAGGGCTGCGTCTAAGGCAGCATCAAGTTGATCTAGTTCACCATTTAGATAAATTCGTAACCCTTGAAATGCTTTGGTCGCAGGGTGCCGCCCCTTTTCCCAAGCAGGATGGGCTTTTTTTAGCACCTCGGCCAGGTCGACCGTATGCGTAAACGGCGTTTCAACACGCCGCTCGACCACCGCGCGGGCCAAGCGCTTTGCATAGCGCTCTTCACCGTAGGCTTTAAACACGTGAGCGATATCCGCCTCTTTAGCACGCGCTAAAAATGTGGCTGCACTTTCGCCTTGCGTCGGGTCCATACGCATATCCAGCGGACCATTGCGCATAAAACTAAACCCACGCTCAGGGTCATCCAACTGCGGAGAAGAAACACCTATATCCAACAACACGCCAGACAGCTTGCCAAACACACCCTGCTCACGCGCATAGTCAGCCAGGCGGGCGAATTCACGCTGGGTAATTTGAAAACGCGCATCATCGATTTCAGCGGCAGCAGCAATAGCCTGGGGATCACGGTCCATGGCCATCAGGCGCCCCTGGTCGCCAAGGCGAGACAGGATTAACCGTGAATGACCGCCACGACCGAAGGTGCCATCTAAATAAATACCGTCAGGAGTATGTACAAGGGTATCAACCGCCCCTTCCAGTAATACGCTGGTATGGCGAAACGGTGAAACGACCTGGTCAGCGTCAGGAGAAGGCATGTTACTCTCACACAAATCTCATAGAAAAATAAAAGGGGCTCGCTACTGCGGGCCCCTTATGGAAATGGGGAGTCGGCCGATAAGCCGGGTTCTGTCGTGGACAGTCATTCCTCTAGGCACTGCGTCACCACAGCGCTCAAGCAACCTACCCGGACCCAGCGCGGGCCACGCCTTTGGGTCCCTATTTGGTCTTGCTCCGAGTGGGGTTTACCATGCCACGCACTGTTGCCAGGCGCGCGGTGCGCTCTTACCGCACCCTTTCACCCTTACCGGCCCTTTGAGGTTTATTTCAAAAGGCTTAGGCGGTCTACTCTCTGCTGCACTTTCCGTCGGCTTACGCCGCCCAGGCGTTACCTGGCACTCTGCCCTATGGAGCCCGGACTTTCCTCCCCCAGCCCATCAAAAAGATGGGTTAGCGGCGACTGTCTGGCCAACTCCGGCGGCAAGCATACCAGCGCCCTCGCTTCGCCTCAATGCTCGGTTTTAATTGCCTGTAATCTTGCATACCACTCTTGTTTACGACCGCCCAGCATTCGAGCCACTATCGCTGCTCCTTGCTTGACACCTACGCCCTCATCCAGCAGCACTTTCATCAACGCATCTGCACCAATATTCTGATGTTCGCTTTGAGTGACGGGCGGGGCGCCTGCCATCATCACCACAAACTCGCCTCTTGCCTGGTTAGGATCTTCTGTTAGCTGCGCCAGCAGGGCTTCCGGAGTGCCCTGAAGAAAGGTCTCAAACGTTTTAGTCAACTCCCTGGCCAATACCACGCTACGTTCAGGCATTTGGTCACGCAGCGCCTCCAGGGTATGCACAATGCGGTGTGGGGATTCGTAAAATACCAGCGTTTCTTCCCGAGCTTGCCACTGCTCCAGCGCCTGGCGGCGCGGGCCTGGCTTGGCGGGTAAAAAACCGCAAAACGTAAAGCGATCAGTCGGCAGACCCGCCCCAGAAAGCGCCGTTACAAAGGCACAAGGCCCGGGCAGCGCCACCACATGACGGCCACGCACGCGCAGCTCTCTCACCAGCACAAACCCAGGATCACAAATAAGCGGCGTTCCAGCATCGCTAATCAATGCAATGCTTTCGCCTGCCTCCAGATAAGCATCCAGGGCATCCACTCGACGCGCCTCATTATGTTCATGAAGCGACAGCATGGGTGTATTAATCCCCAAATGCGCCAATAAGCGGGCGCTATGACGCGTATCCTCTGCCGCGATGCGCGATACTTCCGCTAATACCCGAGCTGCACGCGGCGATAAATCGTCCAAATTCCCAATTGGGGTGGCAACCACGTACAATGTACCCGGATTGTGGTGTGTCATCGTGACTCCCGATTTGTTAATGGCTTGCTCTGACGGTGCGCTATGCTTGTGCTATGCCAACTTACCTACTGACATGCGGCGACAGCGCAAATGAAAACTAAGGAAGGATACATGAAACAGTCTCTGCGTGGCGTACTCGCCACAGGCCTCTTGGCACTTCTTATGACTGGCTGTGCGATGCAATCGCCCAGCGTGGTCGACCGCGCGGACGATCAGGAAGCGGGCCGTCTGCTCAATCAGGCAGAACAGCAGGCCCCGGATCAAGCGGCTAAAACTCGTCTCGAAGCAGCCACCATTTTTGCCCAACAAGGGCAGCGGCAACGTGCTTTTGAGACAGCCGATGCGCTTGATGAAGTCAGGCTTTCAGACACGGATCGCGTTCGCTGGGCACTGCTTTTTTCTGAATTAGCGCGCGGCATGGATGATCCACGCGCTGTGCTGCGTGCCACGCAAGTGCTCAACGACGACCTACCCATTCAGGATGATCAACGCGAAACGCTGACAGAGCGCCAGCGCTGGGCGCGTACCGCGCTTGATGAACCCGATATGGAACAACTGACACTACCAAGCCTTGAGGGTCAGGACATAAGCCGCATCATTGTGGCCCTGCCCGAATCAGGCCCGCTTAGCGGCGTCGCCAATACGCTATCGACCGCCATGCGTCGCCATCACGAGATTCGCGGTGACAATATACAGCTCAGCTTCATCGACGCATCACAATATTCGATGGATGAGATTTATAGCCGTGCAGGACAGATGAACGCGCAACTGATTATCGGCCCCCTCGCCAAAGACGAGGTTAGCCAACTCGAACAACGCAATAGCGTACCGCTTCCCACCCTTGCGCTGAACTATGGAAGCGGCGAACAGAACCGTGCCGCAGGTCTTTTCCAGTATGGCCTTTCCGCTGAAGATGAGGCCCGCCAGGCAGCACGCCGCGCATACCAGGACGGGCATCGCCAGATGTCGGTAATGGTGCCGGATAATGACTGGGGACGCCGAGTCGGCGAAGCATTCTGGAATGAGTTTCACGGCCAGGGTGGCGAAGTGACGACGGCGGTACGCTATAACCCGGACAGCGCGGTCACCAATGCCGTACAAACCGCCTTAAACGTGAGTGGCGAACGTGCTCAACTGGGCAGTATTGATGCCTTGTTCCTACTGGCCTTGCCTGACTACGCTCGCCAAGTCCCGCCCACCATGGATTACTACTACGCGCCCAACCTGCCTATTTACGCCACCTCCCACCTGCATGAAGGGCACTTACAAGCGCGTCGTGACCAGGATCTTGACGACGTCATGTTTATGGATATTCCATGGCAAATTCCTGACGCCGCTGTCGGTGGTGAAGAAGTACTCCCGTTCTACCCTACTTACCAGCGTTTGAGCGAAGAGTCTGACGCCTCCATGTTCCGCCTAATGGCCATGGGCGTAGATGCCTATGAAATTGCGACCGAGCTTTCAGATATTTCAGCGCTAAATGGCCTACGCGGCAGCACGGGAACGCTCTACCTGACGGGTGACGGCCGCATATATCGCGAACTACCCTGGGCGAAGTTTCAAAACGGTGTCCCGGCGCCCATTTTAATCCCTGGGCAATAATGGCAAATAACGCCCAAACTGCCCGTAAACGCGGCGCAGCCATTGAGCAGTTAGCTGCTCAATGGCTGCAGCAAAGGGGTCTTACCCTCGTTACCCAAAATCATCACGTAAAGGGTGGCGAGCTTGACCTGGTGATGCGCGACGGTGACACACTGGTGTTTGTTGAAGTAAAGCATCGGGTAACTACGCGATACGGACACCCTCTGGAAACCATCACGCCGACAAAAAGAAAGCGCCTAATTCGGGCCGCTCAGCTATATCTTGGTAATTTCGGCCTTACATCGCCTTGCCGCTTTGATATTCTTGCCATTACGGGCGCTCCGCCCACTCTCGAGTTCCACTGGGAGAAAGCGGCTTTTGATGCCTACTAATTCCATTTTAACCAGGAAGCCCTAATGGACTTTCAATCGCGCATTCTTAACCACTTTAACGCCAGCATAGACACCAAAACCTATGCGAGCGAAGTACTCCCCCCCTTTATCGAAGTCGCCAGTCAAATGATGGTTCAGTGCCTGGTTAATGAGGGAAAAATTCTGGCATGCGGTAATGGAGGCAGTGCGGGCGACAGCCAACACTTCTCTTCTGAACTGCTCAACCGGTTTGAGCGGGAACGGCCAAGCTTGCCTGCCCTTGCGTTAACCACCGATACATCAACGTTGACATCCATTGCCAACGACTACAGCTATAACGAAGTATTTTCCAAACAGATACGCGCCCTGGGGCAGCCAGGCGACGTATTGCTGGCAATCTCTACCAGCGGTAATTCGGCTAATGTCGTGCAGGCTATCCAGGCAGCTCACGACCGTGAAATGACGGTTGTAGCATTAACCGGGCGAGACGGTGGCAACATGGCTTCCTTGCTGGGTCAGGATGATTGCGAGATTCGCGTCCCTGCCACATCAACAGCAAGAATCCAGGAGATTCACCTACTGGTCATTCACTGTTTATGTGACCTTATTGATGAACAGTTATTCGGCAGCGCTGACTAACGGGGCAGTACCCTACCACTCATCATTTTCATTAAGATAAGGAGTCATCCAACATGGCCCTGCGCTTTTTCTCTCGTCCGTTACTAGTTGCGACACTAGTAGCTGCTGCTCTGATCAGCGGCTGCGCCACGCACAGTGCTTCCAACCCCTCTAACTATGGGCAGCTCAGCAAGGACGTTAAAGCGGTCGATGCGACCATTGAGCGCGAATCCAAGCGTGCGCTGGACCAGGCCGATGCTCGACTGGCCGATGCCCGCATTCGTACGCACAGCTATAACGGTACATTATTATTGGTAGGCCAGGTCCCCAGCGAAGAACTACGCACGAAAGCGGGTAATGTTGTGCAAAACCTGCGTGGCGTTAACCAGGTGCACAACGAGCTCACCATTGCGGGCAATCTGCCCGCCACCCAGCGCCTAACCGACACATGGATAACGACCAACGTTGTAAGCACACTCGCCACCAACGACCGCATCGACTCCTCCAAGATCAAAGTAACCACTGAAAATGCCAATGTTTACTTGATGGGCTCGGTCTCCCACGAAGAGTCTGATCGAATCGTTGCTGCGACCTCTTCTTCAGTTGGCGGTATTCAGCGCATTGTCAAAGTATTCGAATACATTGATTAACCAGCTCTTGGGCCTATAAAAAAACCTCGCATAGTCACTATGCGAGGTTTTTTATGGCTTGACCTTTTATAGTCTGACCAGATAGCACTGGCGCTATTTTACGACGCGCAGTGTTGGCTTCTTCTTGGACGTCGAAGACGTTGAGGACGCTTCAGAAGCATCTTCAAGGTTGCCGCCAGAAACAGGCTCCGTCACCGTCAATTCAGGCTTGGAAGGTGAGTCAGGCGCCTCATCAAACTGCTCCTCTTCATCCCCTTCTTCAGCAAGCTCAGGCTCGTGACCAAACACCATGCCCACACCATTTTCACGGGCATAAATAGCAATCAGCGCAGGAATGGGCACCATCACTTGCATCGGCTGGCCGCCAAAACGT
This sequence comes from Halomonas sp. 72, assembly GCF_052379785.1. Classification (NCBI taxonomy): domain Bacteria; kingdom Pseudomonadati; phylum Pseudomonadota; class Gammaproteobacteria; order Oceanospirillales; family Halomonadaceae; genus Halomonas; species Halomonas sp. 72. The sequence goes on from NZ_JBQSYY010000005.1 coordinate 120,993, forward strand.
GCGTTAAAACCAATTGCCTGATTCTCCATAAACAAATCACGCACGGCTGTTGGCGCCACGTTCAACACAATCTGACCATTCTGTACAAACTGGCGCGGCACTTCGACCCCAGCCTGCGTCGCATCAACGACCAGGTAAGGGGTTAGTTCATTATCCAGCAACCACTCATAGAGCGCTCGGGCGAGATAGGGGCGACTTGATTTCATAAGACTCCCTCCTCCTGACAAGTAAGACCCCAGCCCTTACCGGACGATGGGGCCATGTAAATTCAAGTACGCATCTCTTTTTCGCGCTCACTCAAAGATGCTTTGAACGCTTCCCGCTCAAACACTCGCGACATGTAGCTTAAAAGTGGCTTAACCTGCTTTTCAGGCAGCTCAATATTAAGATCTGGCAAACGCCACAAGATCGGCGCGAGACAGCAGTCCACCAGAGTGAACTCTTCGCTCATAAAGAAAGGCATATCTTCAAAGATCGGTGAAATACCAATCAGGCTTTCACGCAGCTCTTTACGCGCCTTGTCCGCCTCTTTCTTCCCACCGCTACGGATCTGGTCAACCTTGGGGCACCACTCTCGCTCAATGCGGTGCATCCAAAGACGGCTCTGCGCACGGGCCACAGGGTAAACTGGGAGTAACGGTGGATGCGGGAAACGCTCATCCAAATACTCCATCATGACTTTTGACTCATAGAGCACTAAATCACGATCCAACAACGTGGGCACACTGTTGTACGGGTTGAGGTCTGCTAAATCTTCAGGCGGCTGCTCTTCGTTAACATCAACAACATCAACGGCCACCCCCTTCTCAGCCAGAACAATGCGCACACGATGACTAAAATGATCATCACTACCTGAGTAAAAAATCATCGACGACCGCTTGGCCACAACACCCATGAAAGCATCCTCGCATTAAAACAATTATGGATAATAACACGCCAGAGGCACCTTATGGTAAGGCAGCCTGTTTTGGGTTACCGCTTAACATCAACGCAACCGCCATGTGATTTACACGATGGCTCAACTCTGTTTTTAGCATTCGACGCTAACGGATATCTTTCCAATATTCACGCTTCAGCAAGTAAGCAAACACGCCAAAAATAAATATAAAAAACAAAACCTTAGGGCCAACACTCTGCGCCTTCAGCCTAGAAGGCTCACCAACATAGGCTAAAAAATTGGTAATATCGTATACGGCTTTTTCAAACGCTTCGGGCGATAGCTCTCCGGGCGCTGTCACGCTTAATTGCTGACACCGCCCGCCACCAAGCGCTAAAGGCCGAGCCTGACGACAGTCGAGCTCTTGCACACCTTGAAGAGGCTCAAGCACATTCGGCATTGCCACCGACTCATAGACCGTATTATTGACGCCTGTAGGGCGCACGGGATCTCTGTAGAACCCCAACAGAAAGCTGTACACCCAATCGACCCCACGCAAACGTGTCGTTAGGGACAAATCTGGCGGTGCAGCGCCCCACCACTGCGCGGCATCGTCGTCGCTTAGCGCATTATGCATAGCGTCGTTAAACGAAAGGCCTGATGAGAACATAACACTATCTTTCATCAACGCCTCAGGAATATCCAAGTCGTCTGCAGTGCGCGAAAATCGCTGATAACTCAGCGTATGACATCCAAGACAGTAGTTAACATAAAGCTTGAGACCATTTTGCAGAGACGCACTATCCTGCAAATCGGGCGACATTGACGTCACGTTACGTGCTTCTTCTTGCGCCGTAGCCGTCATCGGCAATAGCCATAAAAACAGAGCCATTACGTATTTTTTCATTAGCCAGTCACCCTTTTCGGCACGGGCCTGGTTTTTTCCAACCGGGTGTAGAACGGCATCAATAAAAAATACGCAAAGTACAACACGGTAAATAGTTGCGCCAATCGTGTCCGAACAGGGGTAGACGGCAATACACCCAACACGCCTAACGCGACAAAACTTGCAACAAACACGACCAGCATCAGCTTCGACATCCAGCCTTTATAGCGCATGGATCGCACCGGGCTACGGTCCAACCACGGCAAAACAAATAGCACTGCAATAGCGCCACCCATAAAAACAACGCCCAAAAAGCGAGCATCCAGACCCAACAGCGAGAAATTCACTCCCCGTAAAATGGCATAGAAAGGCGTGAAGTACCAAACAGGCGCAATATGGTCGGGCGTATTAAGCGGATCAGCCGGCGCAAAGTTCGGCTGCTCAATAAAAAAGCCACCGCCTTCCGGGAAGTAAAACACAACGCCACAAAAAACGAAGAGAAAGATGGCCACGCCAACCAAATCTTTAACGGTATAGTAGGGATGAAAGGGAAGACCATCTACCGGCTTGCCCGCAGCGTCTTTCAACGCGTTAATTTCAATACCATCAGGGTTATTCGACCCCACCTCATGCAGCGCGACAATATGCAGCACCACCAGCCCAAGAATCACCAGCGGCAGTGCAATGACATGCAGCGCGAAAAAACGATTCAAGGTCGCCCCTGACACCACATAATCGCCGCGCACCCACTCGGCAAGCCCGGGGCCAACACCTGGAATAGCTGAAAAAAATGAGGTAATTACCTGCGCCCCCCAATAGGACATTTGCCCCCACGGCAGCAAATATCCCATAAACGCCTCGGCCATCAGAATCAAATACAGCGCCATACCGAACACCCACACAAGCTCACGCGGCGCTTTATAAGAACCGTACAAAAGCCCCCTAAACATGTGCAGATAAACAACAATAAACAGAGCGGATGCGCCCGTTGTATGGAGATAACGAATCAACCAGCCCCACTCAACGTCGCGCATTATATATTCGATGGACGCAAACGCCTCTTCAGGAGAAGGACGATAGCTCATGGTTAACCAGATGCCGGTCAACAGCTGATTGACCAACACCAGTAGCGCAAGCGATCCAAAGATGTACCAGATATTAAGATTTTTAGGTACGTAGTAGTTGGCCAGGTGGTCGCGCCATAGCCTGCTTACTGGAAACCGAGCATCCAGCCAGCCCAGCAAACCACCTGACTTCTCGCGCGCCGCCATCAAACAGCCTCCTCATCTTCGCCCACCACGATAATAGTATCGTTAAGATAATGATAAGGGGGCACTTCTAGATTCGTCGGTGCAGGCATACCGGTATATACGCGTCCCGCCAAATCAAAACGCGAACCGTGGCACGGGCAAAAAAAACCACCTGACCAGTCATCATCACTATCGGCCTGTGCGTCTGGCTCAGGCCGATACAGCGGCGAACAGCCAAAATGCGTGCAGAGGCCAATCAACACCCCCACTTCTGGCTTAATAGAGCGAAGCGCTCCTTGTACATAGGCAGGTTGCTGAGGGTGATTTGAATCAGGGTCTGCCAAGCGCTCTGTCGCCACGGTTTCAGTGCGCGCTATCATTTCAGGCGTTCGGCGAATGATCCATACGGGCCTGCCTCGCCACTCAACGGTCATACGCTGGCCAGGGTGCAGCTTGGATATATCCGCTTGAACCGGCGCACCCGCCGCTCGCGCTTTTGCACTGGGTTGCCACGATGCCACAAAGGGAACGGCCACGCCGACCATGCCTACCGCTCCTATAACGGAGGTAGCGCCAACAAGGAAACGTCGTCGACCTTTATTGATGCCGTGCTCTGCCATGCAAGGCTTCTCCCATTAACGTGATGCGTGGCCACCCGATGCATAAAAGAACGAATCTGCGAAATACTATACGATAAATAGATGGATATCCTTGATAGCCGTCATACTGCTCCAGGATCACCAAAATAACTTGATGCTAATATAATTTGATACTAATGCATTATACTTTTTGATTTTACAATAAAAAACGCCCAGGCCGATGGCCTGGGCGTTTTGCCGCATAAGCGTTGAAAAATTAACGCTTGGAGAACTGCGGACGACGACGTGCTTTACGCAGGCCGACTTTCTTACGCTCAACTTGACGCGCATCACGCGTTACGTAGCCAGCGGCACGCAGCGTGGGACGCAGATCTTCGTTGTAGCTCATCAGGGCACGAGTAATGCCGTGACGGATAGCGCCAGCCTGAGAAGAACCACCGCCACCAGCGACAGTTACAAAAATGTCGAACTGGCTCAGGGTTTCAGTCAATTCCAGCGGCTGACGAACCACCATACGACCAGTAACGCGACCGAAATACAGGTCGAGATCTTGGTTGTTAACGGTGATTTTGCCAGAGCCCGGCTTCATAAACACGCGAGCGGTGGAAGTCTTGCGGCGCCCGGTACCGTAATACTGCTGTGTCATGGCGAAGATTTCCTCAGATGTTCAGTTCAAGCGGCTGCTGGGCAGCATGCGGATGCTCGGCACCGGCGTACACTTTTAACTTGGTATACATGGCACGACCCAACGGACCTTTCGGCAACATGCCCTTAACGGCAAACTCAATGATGCGCTCGGGCGCATGATCAAGCATTTTGTCGAATGTCATGGTGCGCAGGCCGCCCGGGTAACCGGTGTGGCGATAATAGGTCTTAGCCTTCGCCTTGTTGCCAGTCACTTGGACTTTCTCAGCGTTGATGACAACGATGTAGTCGCCAGTATCAACGTGAGGAGTAAATTCGGGCTTATGCTTGCCACGCAGGCGGCGAGCAATCTCGGTTGCCAGACGACCGAGCGTTTTGTCCGTAGCGTCGACAACATACCAGTCGCGCTGGACGGACTGCGGCTTAGCACTGAACGTCTTCATGGATGAAATCACCAGATTAAGTGTGTTGGGTGGCTAACACCGTCAAGCGGCGAAGCACCTTCCCTATTTTTTTTGGTTGCCAAGCTTAGCCTGACAACATGTAGCGAGGCGGCATTCTACAGTATGGCGCGGGACAAGTTAAGCCCTAATCGTGGCTTTTCTTAACGACCGGACCATAAACCTCATCACGGCTTATGGGGCAGCGCCAAATATTCACGCGACTGCATTTCCTGAAGGCGCGACAGCGTACGCTGAAACTCAAAGGTTAGCTTACCGTCACTATAAAGCTCTTCTACCGGCACCTCTGCTGACATTAATAGCTTTACCCCGCGATCATAAAACTCATCGACCATATTGATAAAGCGGCGCGCCTGATCGTCATGCCTGGCTTCCATCCGCTTCACATTCGACACAAGCACCGTATTGAAGCTACGCGCTATTTCAATATAGTCATTCTGGCTACGCGGCCCATCGCAGAGCTCCAGAAATTCAAACCACGCCACATTTTCATGTAGCCTGCGCGCTTTCAGCACCCGATGATTGATTTCCAGCGGCGCATCCGCCTCACCCTCGTGGCCAGCAATCTCGCCGAAGCTGCGCATAAGCTCCTGCTCGGCCGCCTCATCCAGCGGCGAGTGAAATATCTCCGCGCGCTCCAAGGCGCGCAGCCGGTAGTCGACCCCGGAATCAACATTGACTATCTCACAGTGACGCTTGACCAGATCGATGGCAGGGAGAAAGCGCGCCCGCTGCAGGCCATCCTTGTACAGGTCATCCGGCACGATGTTGGAAGTGGCGACTAGCACAACGCCCCGCTCGAACAGCGCCTCAAGCAGGTTGGCCAGAATCATGGCATCCGTAATATCCTTGACGAAGAACTCATCAAAGCAGATAACCCGAGCTTCTGAGGCAAATTTACCAGCAATCAGCGTGAGAGGATTCTTCTCACCCTTATAGTGGGTTAACTCGTTATGCACCCGCTGCATGAAACGATGAAAATGGGTGCGCATCTTTTCAGGAAAGGGCAGCGACTCAAAAAAATTATCAACCAGATAGGTTTTACCACGCCCTACACCGCCCCAAAAATAGAGGCCCTGCACTTGGGGCAACGTCGGTTCGTTTGACGATGAGGCTTTACCGAACAGGCCCTTCATTTTGGCCTTCAAGCCGCCATGTGCCAGTACGGCCTTGGAAACCGTGGTGGGCGTCGCCATTAGGTCGTCATAAAGGCGCTGCAAATGCTCAACCGCTAACTCCTGCGCCGCATCATGCTGAAAGTCCTCGCGCCGTAGATCTGCACGATAGCGCTCCATGGGCGTTGGCCGAGATGACGGACCTGCCTTTTGGTTTGCAGAAGTAGCTGACATTTACTCGCTCCAATGCGTATTACGACGGCCCTCTAAATCCGACCAGCCGCCTTCAAAAAGCAGGGATTATACGCTGCACATCGTCTAAGCGCATGGTTGGATTGACCTAACCTGCCAATCGACGCCTATAATGAGGCTTGATTCGTTCGCAAACCGTCCACTCAAGTGTGACGGGGCGCTCCAAGTATCAGGGAGAAAACTGTGGAAGCAAGCTCGCCTTATACCTTTGCCATCGTTGGCATTATTATTGGCTTCATCCTCGGCTTGGGATGCTATCGGCTGTTTAGTAAAGGAGAGCGTCATAACGCGTCTTTACGCCAAACAGTACTGGAACGAGAACATCAAATCGCCGAGCTTAAAAAAGGCATGGGAGGCCATTTAGAGGGTGTCTTTGAGCATTTGAAGTGCATTCGCGCCGAGGCCGACCAGCTTGAGCAGAAAATCATCGAGGATGCACAGCAGTGGCATTTGGGCAGCAACACGCCTGCGGCCATCAAAGAGCGACAGCAACCAGCGCAGCATCAAGCCGCCACCCCCACAGGGCCTGATTCGGAGGGTAGCCTGGCCACCCCCCGTGACTATGCGGATGGTAAAAATGGCACGCTGGCAGAAAACTTTGGCTTAAAAGGCGATAACGCCGATACGCCCCAACCGCCCCGCTATTAAGCCAGCACCTCACGCCATCGCCCATTACCGGTGATTTTCAACCCCGTCGCCAAAAGGTCAGGCGGGGTTATCGATATCGACAAAGCGGTGCTCAATATCGTACTCATCGGCCAGCCACTCCCCTAGCGCCTGCACCCCATAGCGCTCGGTTGCATGATGACCCGCGGCAATGTAGTGAATGCCTAGCTCGCGCGCCAAATGGGTAGTACGTTCGGAAATCTCACCTGACACAAACACCTGTGCACCTGCTTCAAAAGCAGCTGTAATCATGTCTTGCGCGCCCCCTGTACACCAGGCGATCCGCTCAATATCCCCCATGTTCGGCGCCTCGATCACCAAAGGCGCACGTTGCAAGACATTCGCCATTTGTTCTGCCAATGCGGTCACGCTTTGCGCTTGAGCCAAGCGCCCCGACCACAAAAAACCCTCACCCAACTCACCATCCAGACAGCCCTCTACCCGCCAGCCCAATCGCCTGGCAAGCTCTGCGTTATTCCCCATCTCGCTATGGGCATCAAGCGGAAGATGATAGGCAAGCAAATTGATATCGTGGTTAATCAGCGTTTTTATACGCTGATGCTTCATGCCCGTAATGGCCACGGGCTCATTTTTCCAGAAGTAGCCGTGGTGAACCAACAGCATGTCGGCCTGCCAAGCGACAGCTTCCTCCAGCAACGCCTGGCACGCAGTGACCCCACTCATTACACGCTTAATATCCGGCCGCCCAGCGATTTGCAGGCCATTAATCGTAAAATCCTTAAACGTTGAAGCACGCAGCTGATGATCACAAGCAGCTACGATTTGATCGCGATGAGTCACAAGGGCTCCTTTAATGATTCGTCGACTATCCTGAGGATGAGCATCAGAAAGTGTTACCATAATGCCATAGTAAAACCCGCTTCGTGTGATCGCGAACCTCACGTTTGACAAGACCACTACCCGCTGAGGAATTTTTGCATGCACCGCTTTGTGCTGCCTTATTTATGGCCTATTTTGACCGGGGTATTATTAGCTGCCCTGCTACTACTTGCGTTCCCGGACACGCTGCCTAATCCCTTTACCAACGCGCCCTCCACGACATCACAAGCACCCACCTCCCCTCTGGTGAATGTCAGCGACGAGGTTAGCAGCCGCCCGGCCCCCGAAACTCGCCAGGCCGCTCCGCTTTCGCGTGACCAAGGGCCTGCCAGCTATTCAAGCGCGGTCAGCCAGGCAGCGCCTGCCGTCGTTAATATCTACTCATCGCGTATTGTCGAGCGCGATCAACACCCGCTGATGTCTGACCCTTTTTTCCAGCAGTTTTTCAGCGGTGACGATGCGACAACCCACCAGCGCATGTTATCCAGCCTCGGCTCAGGGGTTATTATCAGTCACGATGGCTACGTACTAACCAACCATCACGTGATAAATGGCGCTGATGAGATTCAGGTGGCACTGCGTGATGGGCGCGAGACACTCGCCGAGGTCATTGGCACCGATCCCGAAAGCGACCTCGCCGTATTGCATATCGACCTTGAGGATCTTCCGGTCATTGAAATAGCCGACTCAGCGGATGTGGCCGTTGGGGATGTTGCGCTGGCCATCGGCAATCCATTTGGTGTAGGGCAAACCGTTACCATGGGCATCATCAGCGCGACCGGCCGTAATCATTTAGGCTTAAATGCCTATGAAGATTTTATTCAAACGGACGCGGCAATTAACCCGGGTAACTCAGGCGGCGCACTGATCAACCCCGACGGCGCCCTGGTGGGCATCAACACAGCGATTTTCTCACGCTCCGGCGGCTCGCAAGGCATCGGCTTTGCAATCCCGGCCAACCTGGCGCACAGCGTTCTGGATGAGCTAGTGACTCAGGGGCGGGTCATACGTGGCTGGCTGGGAATTGAAGCGCAAGCGCTGTCACGCGAACTCGCTGCCTCGTTTGGGCTACGTACACCTCAGGGGGTTATTGTTGCGGGTGTAGCGAGTGGAGGCCCAGCAGACGAAGCGGGGCTAGAGCCTGGCGACATCCTGCTCTCGGTTAACGGCCAAACCGTGCTGGACGCTCGCGCTACGATGAGCAATATTGCCTCCATCCCTCCCGGCACAACGCTGCCTATCACCATTGTTCGTGGCGGCGAGCGCATCGATATCTCGCTTGAAGTGGGCGAGCGCCCGCTGATTCCCAACGCACCACTGGGCGAGCGACCTAAAGAGTCCTAGTGCTCGCCCGCAGGCTAATTACGGCTTAATCCGATACTCCGCTGACCGCGCATGCGCGGTCAGCGACTCTCCGCGAGCCAATACTGACGCGACCTCGCCCAATGCTGATGCCCCCTCACGCGAGCAGTGAATAATGGAGGAGCGCTTCTGGAAGTCGTAAACCCCTAGGGGAGATGAGAAGCGCGCCGTACCGGACGTGGGCAGAACATGGTTTGGGCCTGCGCAGTAATCCCCTAGCGCTTCTGCCGTGTAACGCCCCATAAAGATCGCACCGGCATGACGTACGTCAGCAAGCCAAGTGTCCGGTGCATCGACAGAAAGCTCAAGATGCTCGGGCGCGATACGGTTAATGATATCAACCGCCTCAGCCTTGCTCTGACAAAGCACCAACGCCCCCCGCCGACTCAGCGATTCACGCACGATTGATTCGCGATCAAGCGTGGGCAACAAACGCTCAATAGAGGCGAACACCGCATCCAGGTGTTCACTATCCCAACTGACCAGAATCGCCTGAGCATCTTCGTCATGCTCCGCCTGTGAAAACAGGTCCATGGCCAGCCAATCCGGGTCGGTCTGCCCGTCGGAGACCACTAAAATCTCGGAAGGCCCCGCAATCATGTCGATACCGACCTGACCGAATACTGCCCGCTTAGCCGTCGCGACATAAATATTGCCGGGCCCAACAATCTTGTCCACCCTTGGCACGGTTTCTGTGCCGTATGCCATCGCAGCGATAGCCTGAGCGCCACCAATAGTGAAGACGTCATCGACCCCCGCCAAATGCGCCGCCGCCAATACCAACTCATTGACCACGCCGTCAGGAGTAGGAACGACCATCACAATTTCGCGCACGCCCGCCACATGGGCAGGAATCACGTTCATCAATACAGAAGAAGGATAAGCCGCCTTGCCCCCCGGGACATAAATACCCGCGCGATCAAGCGCCGTAACCTGCTGCCCCAGTACCGTGCCATCAGCCTCTTCATACTGCCAAGAGGTTGGCTTTTGCCGCTCATGATAGAGCCGAATACGCTCGGCGGCGCTGGCTAACGCATCGCGCTGTGCTGCGGGCAAGTTTTCGAAAGCGTGCTTTAGCTGCTCGGGTTTTAAACGCAGTTCGTCCATGCGTTCAACCGAAAGCCGATCAAAACGATTGGTCGCTTCAATAACCGCTGCGTCGCCGCGCTTTTTAACATCCGCCAGAATCTCATCAACCCGTGCTTTTACCGCCGTATCCGAGACCCCTTCCCAATCCAACAGCGTATCAAGGCGGTCATCGAACGAGGCATCAAGCGTTGAAAGCCGGGCGATCATGGGCGTGGAGCCAACCGCTGAAGACATAGTGCTCATAAAGACCCCGCGTTATGTGGAAGGCTGTGCTTGGCGTTTTTTCACGGCGCACTCCAAGCGCGCCAAAAGCGGCTTGATACGTTCATGCTTCATGGTCATGGCGGCCTTATTCACGACCAGGCGTGTGCTGATATGAGCAATTAACTCACGTGGCTCCATGCCATTGGCACGCAGCGTATTGCCCGTATCGACAATATCAACAATTTCATCGGCCAGATTCATTAAAGGCGCTAATTCCATTGCCCCATAAAGCTTAATGACTTCGGCTTGAATACCCTGTTCGGCATAGTACCGCCTGGCAATATTCACAAATTTGGTAGCTACGCGCCGACGCGCATGAGCAGGCTGTTCCCCTGTCACCCCGGCGGTCATCAGCTTACAGCGAGCAATATCCAGGTCCAGCGGCTCATAAAGACCTTCAGCACCATGCTCCAATAAAACATCTTTCCCCGCGATACCTAGGTCAGCTGCGCCCAGCTGTACATAGGTCGGCACATCGGTGGCACGAATAACCACCAGTTTTACATCAGGCAGGTTGGTATCAAACAACAGCTTACGGCTCTTGCCCAGGTCTTCTGCCGGTGTAACACCGGCATCAGCGAGTAACGGCAGCGTCTCATCCAAAATACGCCCTTTGGAAAGGGCTAAAATTAGTTGCTTACTCATTATAATGGCCAATGGTTAATAGCATGGCTTAGCCAGGAATACGGCGAATACGTGCACCCAGCAGCTGCAATTTCTCTTCGATACACTCGTAGCCACGATCAATATGGTAGATACGGTCAACCAGCGTTTCGCCTTCCGCCATCATGGCGGCAATCACCAGCGACGCGGAAGCACGCAGATCGGTGGCCATCACAGGCGCGCCTGAAAGCTTTTCAACACCGTTAATTAATGCGGTGTTACCTTCAAGGGCTATGTCCGCCCCCATGCGGTTAAGCTCTTGCACGTGCATGAAGCGGTTCTCGAAGATGGTTTCCACTACGCGCGAATGGCCAATGGCGACGGCGTTCATGGCCACAAACTGGGCCTGCATATCGGTAGGGAACGCCGGGTACGGCGCGGTGCGGATATTAACGGCCTTGGGCCTGTTACCGTGCATATCCAGCGCGATCCAGTCATCACCACTGGTAATCTCGGCGCCCGCTTCTTCAAGCTTGGCAAGCACGGCTTCCAAAATGTCCGCACGGGTGCGCTTTACTTTCACCCGCCCACCGGTCATGGCGGCTGCCACCAGGAAGGTGCCGGTCTCAATACGGTCGGGCATCACATCGTGGTGGCAACCATGTAGCTTCTCGACACCTTCAATCACAATGGTGTCAGTACCGTGGCCACGAATATTGGCGCCCATTTTGATCAAACATTCGGCCAGATCAACAATCTCTGGTTCACGCGCCGCATTCTCAAGAACAGTTTTACCCTCGGCAAGGGTGGCGGCCATCAACAGATTTTCAGTGCCAGTTACCGTGACCGTATCGAAGAAAATAGTCGCGCCTTTCAAGCGACCATCAACGCGAGCACGGATATACCCGGCTTCAACCCGAATGTCCGCCCCCATGGCCTCCAGGCCACGGATGTGCAGGTCAACAGGCCGAGAACCGATGGCACACCCGCCAGGCAGAGACACATCTGCTTCGCCGAAGTGGGCAAGCAAGGGGCCTAGCACCAGAATGGAAGCACGCATTTTCTTCACTAACTCATAAGGAGCGTGACAGTGCGTGACTTGAGAGCCATCCAACTGAATAGTGAGCCGCTCCCCCATAACAGGTTCAACACCCATACGGCCCAACAACTCAAGCGTCGTGGTAATATCCTGAAGATGTGGCAGGTTGCCGACAACCACCGGGCCATCGGCCAAAAGGGTGGCACATAAGATAGGCAGAGCCGCGTTTTTGGCGCCGCTTACCCAGACCTCACCATCCACCGACCCATTGCCGGTAATAATTAACTTATCCATGCAGGCGCCGTTATTGAGCGTTTTCCGACGCAGTGGACCACTGCGTCGGAGTGAACGTTTTAATACTGATGGCGTGTAAAGCGCCCGAGGCAATTTCATCACTTAACGCGGCGTAAACCAGCTGTTGGCGCTTAACCGGAGAGAGACCTTCAAAGGCGTCACCCACCGCAATCACCTGAAAATTACAGCCTTCGCCCTGGATATGAAAGTCACATCCGTCGATACGGGATTCAAGCAGTGCTTTTACCTCATTGGGTTGCATGAGACAGGAAACTCCTTCAGGTCGATGTGAATAGTACTAATAAGGCAACATAATAAAGAAAAGCGACACGCTTGGCGATGCCAAGGGTGCCACCCCCTAACGGGCGAGGGTTGGCGGATGAATAAGGGATTCAATTTCTGAAAGAAGCGCTAAGCGTTCAAGGGGCGCTGAAAGGGTCACCGCATTGACGGTAATGCTGCGCGACTGGCAGGTACGCATCCATTCAAATAGCACGCTTATAACCGCACTACTGGCTTTATGGACGCCATTAAAATCAAACGCAACGTCACGTTGCTCTGTCGCCTGGAGCCATTTTTTACCCGCGGCGGCAAGTTCTGCCGCCGCGTCCATGCCAACATCGCCCGTAACGCACAATGTATTTTGCGAGGCCTTGAGGCTTAGCTGGGACAGTGACAGTAAACGTGTCACACATCGCCCCCCTGCTCCAGCTCGTCGACACCAATTTCAGGTGCCCAGCCACGAATAACCGCATCATAGTCACGATTGTTTTCACGCATTGCCTGGTCAAACTGGTTGCGGAACGTCAGGCCCAGGTTAATACCGTTAACAATCACGTTCACTACGCGCCATTCACCGTCAGACAGGCGCAGGCTATAGCTCACCGGATAGACCTGTCCGTTATTGGCCACCACTTCCATATCGACACTTGCCTGGTCTTCGTAACGCTGACCGCGCTGATTATTCAACACCCGGAGCTCACGATAATCGAACGTTACCAAGCCACGTGCATACGTATCAATCAAGGTCTGGCGAAACACGTTTGCAAAGCGACTGCGCTGCTCCGGGGTCGCGTTACGAAAGTAGCTTCCCATGACGCTGGCACCGATATAGCGAAAGTCCGCCACGCCTTCAAGGCTAGTGTCGACCAACGCTTCAAGCTCACCCATATGATTGGCGTAATACTCCCTCTTGCCCTCGATCTCTCCCATCAGAGCATTGACGTTTTCCCGAACCATCGCTTCAGGCGACTGGGTTTGCGCATGCGCCTGAAGCGGTAAGACCAGTACCAACATCATGAACGCAAAAAGCCAGCGCATCGGCGTCAGTGTCGTGTTTCGCATTACATTCACCTCTACTAATAGAATGTTTAATTACTCGCCATATTGGATACAAATTGCTGGATTAGTTCTTCAAGCACCAGCGCAGACTGGGTGTCACGAATGGTATCGCCATCTTCAAGCACTTCAGGGGCGCCACCCACGCTTAAGCCAATATACTGCTCGCCCAACAGGCCAGAGGTTAAAATGGCGGCTGTTGTGTCCTCGGAGAGCTGCCCTTCCAAGTCATTATCCAGGCGTAGCGTGACCCGAGCGTCAAACCAGTCGGTATCTAAATCAATCGACTCCACGCGCCCAACGGTCACGCCCGCCATGGTGACTCTAGAGCGCGGCTTTAATCCGCCAATATTGGAGAAATTGGCGTCAAGGTGAAACGTTTCAGAAGAGCTAGCAAGGCTTAAACCACTGACGCGCAGGCCCAGAAAAATCAGCCCAACAATCCCCGCCAGCATAAATAGACCCACGCCAAATTCCATTGTTTTACTGCGTTTCATGAAACCACTCCACCTATTAAAGGCCGCCGAACATTACGGCGGTTAATACAAAATCAAGCCCCAATACTGCAAGCGATGAATAAACGACGGTACGCGTTGTGGCCCGCGAAATCCCTTCAGACGTCGGCATTAAGTCATAGCCTTGAAACACCGCGATCCAGGTAACAACGACGGCAAAGACAAGACTCTTGATGATGCCGTTACCTACATCGCCGATAAACGATACGCTGGCCTGCATGTTGCTCCAGTAAGAGCCTTCAAAAACGCCAAGCCACTCCACACCGACCAGGTAGCCACCCCAAATACCCACGACGCTAAAGCCAACCGTTAGAATGGGCAGCGAAACGAACCCAGCCCAGAGCCTGGGCGCAATAATTCTACGCAGTGGGTCTACGCCAATCATTTCCATACTGGTTAGCTGCTCGGTGGCTTTCATTAAGCCAATCTCAGCGGTGAGTGCCGACCCTGCCCGCCCGGCGAACAGCAGCGCAGCGACAACCGGCGCCAATTCCCGCAGCAAGGAAAGCGCAACCATTTGCCCTAACGCCTGCTCCGCGCCAAAGTCGACCAAAATAGTGTAGCCCTGCAGCGCCAGCACCATGCCAATAAAAAGTCCCGATACGATCACAATCGCCAGCGAAAGCACGCCCACAAAATGCATTTGACGCAGCCAGAGGCTCCACCCTTCACGAGACGGCACGCCGACCGCTGACTGACCAAGAAATAGCCCGGCACGGCCCAGCGCTTCCATTACATCGCACCCTTTACGCCCCAAACGGGCGATATAGCCGATGCCTTGTTCAAATTTCGACTGCATTACCCTGCCCTTGTCGCGGTAACGGGGCCAAGAATATCGCTATACAGCGTCTCGGCGGGATAGTGAAACGGCACAGGGCCATCTGGCTCGCCATGAACGAACTGGCTAACGCGTGGGTCCTGGTTGGCATTGAGTGTTTGCGGCGTTCCCTCAGCGACGACCTGACCATCAGCGAGAAGATAGAGATAATCGGCGATGCTTAGTGTCTCTTTAATATCGTGAGAAACCACCACCGAGGTAAGCGCTAGTGCCTGGTTAAGCCGTTTAATCAACTGCACCAGCACGCCCATGGAAATAGGATCCTGCCCGACAAAAGGCTCATCATACAAAATGAGCTCCGGGTCTAACGCTATTGCCCGAGCCAGCGCCACGCGCCTGGCCATACCGCCCGAAAGTTCTGCAGGCGTTAGATGACGAGCCCCGCGCAGCCCCACCGCTTGAAGCTTTAGCAATACCAGGTCTCGAATCATGGCATCGGGCAGGTCGGTATGGACGCGCAAGGGAAACGCGACGTTCTCGAACACATCCAGGTCAGAAAACAGAGCGCCGCTTTGAAACAGCATGCCCATACGTTTACGCAATGCAAACAGCGCTTTTCGCGACAGCCGATGAACGTCCTGGCCATCGACGATAATACGTCCACGATCCGGCGTTAGCTGACCACCAATGAGTTTTAGCAAGGTTGTCTTGCCGGTACCGCTAGGCCCCATAATGGCGGTGACGTTACCCTGAGGAATAATCATGCTGATTCCACGAAAGATCTCATGGCTCCCACGTGAAAAATGCACGTCTTCAATTTCGATGAAGGGAACGTCTGTCATGGGTTGGTTGACTCCCATTGTTACTTAATAGTAGCGGGTGCGTTTATCGGTTGGATATTCTACCGTTTAAAAACAGCGTTTTCTAAATATTCTCGAACATCAAGCTTGGCTTCAATGGCACTTATGGCAAGACATGCGTTCCAACCCACCCTAAAAACCCGTTAAAGCGCTATGCTTATAGATGCCCACAAAATGGTATTCTTGTCAGTTAATCGCACTACGTTTGCACTGTATTTCTATTAAAACGAGATGTTCATGCCCCAGCCCTCACCCACTGTTAGCCCGTTGCGTGAAAGCGCCCTACGCACGCTGCAAATAGAACAAGCCGCCATTGGCGGTCTTCAAGGCAAGCTTGATGAAAGCTTCGACCGTGCATGTGAATTGATGCTGGCGTGTCAGGGCCGGGTCGTCGTGACGGGAATGGGCAAGTCTGGCCATATAGCAGGAAAGCTGGCCGCCACGCTTGCCAGCACCGGCACACCTGCTTTTTTTGTTCACCCTGGCGAAGCTAGCCACGGCGATCTGGGGATGATTACACGCAACGACGTGGTCCTGGCGCTTTCAAACTCCGGAGAAACCGCCGAAGTGACGGCGCTACTGCCTCTGTTAAAACGGCTAGGCACACCGTTAATTAGCATGACAGGCCGCCCTGGCTCAACACTTGCCAAACATGCGGATGCTCACCTGAACAGCGGTGTTGAGCGCGAAGCGTGCCCTCTGGACTTGGCCCCCACAAGTTCCACGACGGCCGCCCTTGCCCTAGGCGACGCGCTTGCCGTTGCGCTACTTGAAGCACGCGGATTTACCGCTGATGATTTTGCCTTATCGCATCCCGGTGGCAGCCTGGGAAAACGACTGCTATTGCGCGTTAAAGACCTTATGCATAGCGGCACACGCTTGCCGCAGATAGCACTAGGCAGCCCGCTGCGTGATGCGCTCTTGGAGATTACCCGCCAGGGGTTGGGATTTACCTGTGTTGTCGACAGCGAAGGGCGACTTGCAGGTGTTTATACCGATGGCGACTTACGCCGCACCCTCGACCAGTTTCATGATCTGCGTAAAGTAACCGTGGACGATGTAATGACCCGACCCGGCAAACGCATTGGCCCCGACCTACTGGCCGCCGAAGCGGTGCGCATCATGGAAGACAGCCGTATTACTGCGCTAGCGGTCGTCGATGACGAACAGCGCCCCATTGGGGCGCTCCATATGCACGACTTGCTTGCCAGCGGCGTTATCTAACCATTTTACCCAACAGTTTACTGACAAGGAGTCCCTATGGCCCTCCCCACTGCGCTACTTGACCAGCTTCGCCATGTGCGACTACTTGCCCTTGATGTTGACGGTGTGCTCACCGATGGACGGCTATACTTTCAGGCCGACGGTATCGAGATCAAAGCCTTCCATACACAAGACGGCCATGGCTTAAAGTTGCTTAAACGTGTGGGCATTCATGTGGCGTTAATTACAGGACGCGACTCCCCCATGGTGAGCCAGCGTGCTGCGGCGCTGGGAATTAACCTTGTCCACCAGGGCTGCGAAGATAAGCTCACTACTTTGAAAGCGCTGTGCGAGCGCCTCAATCTGAACCTAAGCCAGGTGGCTTACTGCGGCGATGACCTGCCTGATCTTGCGCCTATCAAACGCGCAGGCGTTGGCATTACGGTCCCCAACGCACCCGATTACATGCATACCCACGCTGACTGGATTACCGACCGCTTGGGTGGTCACGGCGCCGTACGTGAAATTTGCGATACATTACTTGAAGCGCAGGGCCACTGGAGTACTGTTCTTGAGTCGTATTTGAATGGTCGCGTGTAATGTTTCAAAGAACCAAGAAACGCGTCGGGTTAGCGGCCCTGGTGGTCGCTTTAGGGGGGCTGCTGGTATGGCTGGACCCACGCGGCCCGGAAGACCGGCCCGTTGACGAAGAAGCGCAGGCTGAAGAGCCTGGCCACGTGCTGGAAAATGCCGAGATCACGCTGTTTGGTGAAACAGGGCATATCCAGCAGTCGCTGGCCGCGCCTTTATTGGTTTACATACCACAAAGCACCCTGGCCGAAGTCACTCAACCCGAAGCGACGCTGTTTGATAGTGATAACCGAGAGTGGCTCGCTCACGCCAACGAAGGCGTTCTGAACACGGCCACCCAAGCGCTAACACTGTCTGGTGATGCACGGCTTCTGGCGCCTACAGAAGGCTGGCAGCTTGATACTGAGTTATTACATTATGATGGGGTAGCGCGTCATGTCTGGAGTGAGGCGCCCGCCGTGTTTCAGCAGCCACCTCAACGAATGAGCGCATCACGTATGGATGTTTGGCTTGATGATAGCCAGGTCCGACTAACCGATAACGTCCGCGGCCATCACCCCCCCGCAACACAAAATCCTTAGGAGTCGCTATGAACGCTTTTATTCGCACCGCGCTTTTCGCCCTTGCGGTGCCGCTATCGGCAGCGGCCCAGACAAGCCAAGCCCCCATTGAAGTAGAAGCCGACCAGCTAGACCTTGATCAGCGTGCAGGCACTGCCGTTTATTCAGGCGATGTCAATATTCGCCAAGGCAGTATGCAGCTACGTGGTGATCGCGTTGAAATTATCCGTAACGACGCGGGTGAGCTTTCTCGCGCTATTGCCACCGGAGAGCGCGCCTATCTACGCAATCAACTCGATGATCAGGACGCGCCGATGGAAGGATGGGCACGCCGCGTGGTTTATCACGTAGCAGAGCGGCGTGTAGAGCTTATTGACCAGGCCGAACTGACCCAAGCGGGTGATCAGTTTACCGGTGGCCGCCTGGAGTACTTCATTGACCGCGAAGTGGTGCAGGCACGCTCCGATGTAAACGGTAGCGAGCCGCAGCGTATTCGTATGACGCTTCAGCCAGCGCAATAGGAGTCAACCATGTCTATTGCGGAAGCACCGCCCATAAAAACTCTTTACGCCAATCACTTGGCAAAAAGCTATAAGCGCCGCCGCGTGGTTAAAGACATTAGCCTGGAGATTGCTCAAGGCAGCGTGGTAGGCCTGCTCGGCCCTAACGGCGCGGGTAAAACCACATCGTTTTATATGATTGTGGGTCTGGTGAAGTCTGATGCGGGTACGGTGCGTATCGACGAGCAAGACTTAACCCGCGTTCCCATGCACGAACGCGCGATGGCCGGCATTGGCTATCTACCCCAGGAAGCGTCTATTTTTCGCAAGCTATCGGTTGCGGATAATATTATGGCGATTCTGGAAACCCGCAAAGATCTGGACAGGGCAGGACGAGAGCAGCGGCTTGAGGCCCTGCTTGACGACTTTCATATTACCCACATCCGTGACAACCTGGGCATGAGCCTTTCCGGCGGCGAGCGGCGACGCGTCGAAATTGCCCGTTCCTTGGCCACAGAGCCCGCGTTTATCTTGCTGGACGAGCCATTTGCAGGTGTCGATCCCATCTCGGTTGGTGAAATCAAGAGCATTATTCGCGCCTTAAAACAGCGCCACATTGGCGTGCTAATTACTGATCATAACGTCCGAGAAACACTGGATATTTGCGATATCGCCTATATTGTCGGTGACGGCCACATTATTGCTGGCGGCAGCCCTCAGACTATCCTTGATAACCAAAAAGTGAGGGAAGTTTACCTGGGTGCTGATTTTCGCTTATGAATTTAATTTCACCGCTAAACAGTGATCTGCAGTAAAAATTTTATCAGTGGCATGCTTATTGCACTTGCACAACAACATGACTCGCACTAGGGTGAAGCTTTCCGATTAACGAGTGGTTCTCAGATGGTCATGAAAGCTTCTCTCCAATTGCGTATCGGTACGCAGCTGACCATGACACCTCAGCTGCAGCAAGCGATTGCACTGCTACAGCTATCGACATTGGATCTACGTCAGGAAATTCAGCAGGCACTGGATGCCAACCCAATGCTGGAGCAGGAAGACGAGTTCGGCGAGCAGGCGACCGTCGAAACACCTGACGAGGAGTGGTCAGAAAGCATTCCCGAGGAACTGTCTGTCGATAGCGACTGGTCTGATACTTACCAGGACATGGGTAGCTCTGGCAGCAGCGAAGGCCCCGATTTTGAACGCCAGGCCGCGGGACAAAGCCTGCATGGACATCTCCTTTGGCAGCTGGCGATGACCGACTTTACGGCTCGTGAGCAGCTAATCGCCGAAAGCCTGATTGATGCACTGGACGCCAATGGCTACCTGACGCAGCCGCTCAACGATATCCGCGATGGGTTACGTGCTCAGAGCATCGAAGGTCTCAGCCAGCGAGAGATGGAGACCATTCTGATGCGTTTACAGCAGTTCGAGCCAACGGGCGTCTTCGCCCGTGACTTGCGCGAATGTTTGATGCTTCAGCTAGCAACGCTCCCCGACGACACGCCCCTACTGGTTCCCGCGCGCCGATTGGTTCGTCAGTTTCTTGAAGCGCTGGGCAAAAATGACATGCGCCTATTAAAGCGCCGCCTAAGCCTGGACGATGAGCAGCTAGACGATGTGATCGGTCTGATCCGAAGCCTGGACCCACGCCCAGGCAGCGCTTATGGCGTCACCGACGATAGCTATATCACGCCCGACCTGGTCGTACGTCATGACCATGAAGGCTGGCACCTGGAGCTTAACCCTGAAGCCCTGCCCCGGCTGCGTATCCAGCCCGACTACGCCAGCTTAATCAAGCGTGCAGACAAGAGTCAGGATAACCAGTTTTTAAAAGAGCACTTGCAAGAAGCGCGCTGGCTAATCAAAAGCCTGTCCAGCCGCAACGACACGCTTCTACGCGTAGGGCGCGAGATTATCACTCGCCAAATCGGTTTTTTAGAGCACGGTGAAGAAGCGATGAAGCCGTTGATTCTTGCCGATATTGCCGAGGCGGTTGAGATGCACGAATCAACCATTTCTCGGGTCACCACACAAAAATATATCCATACCCCACGGGGCGTATTCGAACTCAAGTACTTTTTCTCAAGCCAAATTAGCGGGCAGGATGGCGCAGACAGCCACTCAAGCACCGCGATTCGCGCCCGGCTTAAAAAGTTGATTCAAGATGAGCCTCCCGGCAAACCTCTTTCGGACAGTCGTTTGGTGACATTACTGGGAGATGGCGGCATCACAGTGGCACGCCGTACGGTGGCGAAATATCGTGAGTCGCTGGGCATTCCCTCATCAAGTGAACGTCGTCGTTTGCGTTAGTCGTTACAAGAGAAATGGCAAAACTCGCGACAGGGGCTTTGCAACACCGTAAAAAGGGTTACAATCGAAATTCAGTCCGATGGATAAGGAGCACGTCAATGCAAGTAAATATCACGGGTCATCATGTAGAACTGACTGACGCCTTGCGTGACTACGTTAATGAAAAACTTGAACGCATCGAACGTCATTACGACCACATCACCACGGTACAAGTCACCTTATCTATTGAGAAGGAGCGCCAACATGCCGCGTGCACCCTTCATGCGGCAGGCGCCGACTTACATGCCGACGCCGAAGATGTCGATATGTATGCCGCTATTGACGCCTTAGCAGACAAAATTGATCGTCAACTCGTTAAGCACAAGGAAAAAGCACAAGCTCGCGCCCAAGGCGCTGGCGTGCGTTAATTCAATGACGTTGGAAACCATCCTCCCCCCGGAGCGCGTACTTTACGACGTGCCCGGGGGCAGCAAAAAGCGGGTGCTGGAGTTTTTCAGCACCTTTATCGCTCAAAATACACCCAGTCTGGATAGCCAGGAAGTTTTCAGCCGACTGATCGGCCGGGAACGTCTTGGCAGCACGGGGATCGGTAACGGCGTCGCCATCCCCCATGCGCGCAGCCCACATTGCGTTACGCCTATTGCGGGTTTTTTAAAATTATCAGAACCTATTGATTTTGATGCTATTGATGGCGACCCGGTCGACCTCGTCTTTGTGCTGCTGGTTCCCGAAGAGGCTGACGACACGCATTTGTCGCTTTTGGGCCAAGTGGCCACCATCATGAATGATGCGAGCACACGCCAGGCATTACGCAAAACCAGCAGCCAGCACGATTTGCTTGACCTGCTAATGGGCAAGATTCGCGAACAGGCCGCTCCATAATCGCCCATAACGACTAACACATTTTCATGCGTTATCCCTTTTATACGTTCAATCAGAGAGAGCCACTATGCAACTGGTGATTATTAGCGGCCGCTCTGGCTCTGGCAAATCAATCGCATTACAAGCGCTGGAAGATATTGGCTATTACGCCATTGATAATCTCCCCGCCATGTTGCTTGGTTCTTTGGTTGACGAACTCCGTGACGAGGGTGAGCGCACGCATCTAGCGGTCAGTATTGATGCCCGCAACCTGCCAGCGGCGCTTGAGCGCCTTCCCGCACTGCTTGAAGAGCTGCGCGCGCGGCCTATAGATTGTCAGGTTATCTATCTAACCACCGATTCACGTATTTTACTGGAACGCTATTCTGCGACACGGCGACGCCATCCGTTAACGCGCAACAGTGATATGACGCTTGAAGAGGCGATAGAGAAAGAGGAAGAGACGCTCAACGAAATACGTGATTTGGCCGACCTGCGGATTGATACATCACGCTTATCGGTCCACGACCTGCGTCGGCGCATTTCAGACCAGGTAGCCCACCAGCGCAAAGACCAGCTAACACTCACCTTTGAGTCGTTCGGCTACAAGCATGGCGTACCCATGGATGCAGATTTAGTCTTTGATGTACGCTGCCTGCCCAACCCTTATTGGGACCCAACGCTACGCCAGTACACAGGACGTGATGCCACGATTATTGCGTTTCTGCGCGGCTACCCGATTGTCGAAGAGATGAGCCATGATATTCAGGCAATGCTTGAGCGCTGGCTGCCTGCTTACCAAAATAGTCAGCGCAGCTATATGACGGTGGCTATTGGCTGTACCGGCGGGCAGCACCGTTCTGTGTATATTGCCGAACAGCTGGCGCAAAAGCTGGCACCGCTCATCGGCGAAGTCCAGTTGCGTCACCGAGAACTGGAGCTGCAATACACGCTACGAGGAACCCGGGCAGAGCCACCGACGGCTCCTCCATTTTCCGAGTAGACGCCCAGCCCTACGTAAACGCTTATGCCTAATGACACCACTCGGAAAAAAGGAACCAGGGTGCCAGAAAGAACCTTAACGCTTACCAATCAGCGCGGCCTACATGCCCGCGCCGCCACAAAACTGGTGAAGTGCAGCCAGCACTACTCCGCCAGCATACAGGTGTATAAACAGCAGCAAATGGCTGATGCAGCCAACATCATGTCGCTATTGATGCTGGCCGCACCCTGCGGCACCCAACTGCGGATTTGTGCGGAAGGCGAGGATGCCGAACAAGCGCTTGATGCAATCCAAGCGCTGTTCGACGCCCGCTTTGACGAAGATCAGTAGTGCGGCTTTTTTAGCTACCGGCGACGGTCATCGCATCCACTAACCAGCTGCCCGTATGAATGCTGCCGCGCGTATCGATATCACTTCCGATACCGACAAGGCCTGAGAACATACGCTCAAGGTTTCCAGCGATGGTAAATTCTTCAACCGGATACTGGATTTCTCCATTCTCGACCCAGAAGCCCGCCGCACCACGCGAGTAATCCCCGGTTACGCCGTTCACGCCTTGGCCCATTAGTTCGGTAACCCAAATGCCTCGACCCATCGTTTTAAGCAGCGCATCACGCGTCTGCAAGGGTGCGTCTAAACGCACGTTGCGGGCACCGCCAGCATTCCCCGTGGTTTGCATGCCCAAGCGACGGGCACTGTAGGACGAAAGCATATAGCTTGCGATACGCCCCTGTTCGATAAAGCGGTTATTACGTGTCTGTACACCTTCTCCATCAAACGGCGTACTGGCGGTCGCTCCTATTTCCATAGGGCGCTCTTCCAGACTAAACCACTCAGGAAATAACGGCGTGCCCAAACGGTCACACAAGAAAGAGGATTGGCGATACAGCGCACCACCCGCCAACGCGCCCAATAAATGCCCAACCAGACCACTAGACAGCGAAGGATCAAACAGAATGGGAAAGGTGCCAGTTGGCGGCCGCTTGGCACCTAACCGGCGCAGCGTACGGGCCGCGGCCTCGCGCCCTACTTCACTCGGGTCGCGCAAATGCTGTGGATTACGCGCAGAGGTATAGTCATAGTCCCGCTGCATACCGCCTTCATCCTGAGCAATGAGCATGCATGAAAGGGAGTGACTACTGCCTTTTTGGGTACCTAAAAAACCATGGCTGTTAGCATAAACCCGTACGCCCTCACCGCTTGAAAGCGACGCGCCTTCTGACTGACTAATACCCTCAACGTCACGACCCGCCTGCTCGCAGGCAAGCGCAAGGTCGATTGCTTGCTCAGTTGTCAGCGCCCACGGGTAATGAACCTTAAGGTCCGGCAATTCGGTCGCCATCTGATCGGCATCCGCCAAGCCAGCCACCGGGTCTTCACCGGTATAACGCGCAATGGCTAATGCTTTCTCAACCGTTGCTTGAATCGAGGCACTGCTGGCGTCACTCGACGATGCACTTCCTTTGCGCTTGCCGACGTAAAGCGTGACGGCAATGCCCTGGTCTCGTGAAAGCTCAACCGTCTCCACATCGCCCAAGCGCACGCTAACGCCCACGCCCTGATCAACGCTTGCGCCCACTTCCGCCGCATCGGCTCCCAGGCGCTTGGCCAAGGTCAACGCCTCTTCTGCACGCGCGGTTAACAGTGCCTGCTGCGAGGATGCATCAAATGCCTGTGCCATATAGCCTCCTTTTTCGTACGAATCTCATCGCCGAATCAATGTTCTTGTCGCAGCCTGATATAATGCTGCCAACGAATCTTGTCTGTGAGCCTTACTATGCCGAAGAAACGCCCCGAGCCCCTTGATACTCAAGAACCCGAAGAGCGCCCCAGCAAGTCGCAGCTCAAACGCGAAATGCATGCACTCCAAGCGCTCGGCGAAACCTTAATCGCCATGAAACCTGCTGAGCGTGCCCGCTTTCCTCTCTCCGACGACATGCTGCGCGCTATCGAAGAGACCTCTCGTATTCGCTCCCACGAAGGGCGCCGCCGTCATATGCAGTATGTCGGCAAGCTGGTTCGCAAAGAGGACCTGACCGCGATTCAAGGTGTCTTTGACTCAATTGAGCAGGAAAAAGAGCAGCGCGACCATGCCTTTCATCGTCTTGAAAAGTGGCGGGACCGGCTTATTGGAGAAGGCGATCCTGCCGTTGACCAGTTTATGGCAGACTATCCCAACGCGGATCGCCAAGCGCTACGTCAGTTAGTGCGCAACGCTCAGCGTGAGCGCGATCAGGACAAACCACCCGCCAGCTCGCGTAAGCTGTTCAAACTTCTCCGCGACACGCTGGCGCTTTAACACTTACGAGGACTGCGTACCGCCAACGGTTAGCTCATCCAGTTTTAGTGTGGGCTGACCCACCCCAACCGGTACGCCTTGACCCTCTTTGCCACACACGCCAATGCCTGTATCCAGCGCCATATCGTGGCCGATCATGGAGACACACCCCATCGCCTCCGGCCCATTACCAATCAGCGTGGCGCCCTTAACGGGAACCGTAATGCGACCATCCTCAATCAGGTAGGCTTCGCTGGCTGAGAATACAAATTTGCCCGAGGTGATATCCACTTGGCCGCCACCGAAGCTAACGGCATAAATACCTTTTTTGACGCTTTTGATAATATCCTCGGGTGCATCCTGGCCTGCCAGCATGACCGTATTGGTCATGCGCGGCATGGGTAAATGCGCAAACGACTCGCGGCGAGCATTACCGGTTGGCGCCATGTTCATTAATCGGGCATTCAGCTTGTCCTGCATATAGCCAGTAAGAATGCCGTCTTCGATCAACGGCGTGTTTTGCCCGGGCGTGCCCTCGTCATCGACACTTAACGAGCCGCGACCATCAGCAATCGTGGCATCATCGACCACCGTCACACCCTTGGCAGCGACGCGTTGCCCCATACGACCCGAGAATGCCGAACTGCCTTTACGGTTGAAATCACCTTCCAGCCCATGGCCGACGGCTTCGTGCAGCAAAATACCCGGCCAGCCAGAAGCCAGTACCACCGGCATTTGCCCGGCTGGCGCATCGACCGCTTCAAGATTGACGAGCGCTTGGCGTACGGCCTCTTTTGCGTATCGCTCGGCAACACCTTCATTACGCAGGCGAGCCATGGAGTAGCGTCCGCCACCGCCTGCACTGCCGCGCTCTCTGCGGCCATTTTTCACGGCAATTACGCTAACGTTAAAGCGCACCAGCGGGCGAATATCCGCGGCCAAAGTGCCATCACTGGCACGCACCAGAACTACTTCGTAAGTGCCTGAAAGCGAGGCGCTTACCTGAGAAACGCTAGGGTCAGCCGCGCGAGCGATGCGATCAGCTTCTTTTAGCATGGCGACCTTCTCTTCAGCAGTCAGCCCCGCTAAAGGATCAACACCAGCGTAAAAAGGGGCCACTGAAACCGGCTTAACGGACTGCCCAGGCAAGCGCTTGCCACTACGCACAATGCCTGAGGCCGTGCGCCCGGTATCGATCAGCGCATCCGCACTAATCTGATTGGAGTAGGCAAAGCCGGTTTTTTCTCCGGCCAGGGAGCGGACGCCCACACCGCCATCAATGTTGTAGCTTGCCTCTTTTACCTCACCATCCTCCAACACCCAGCCCTCTGTCCAGGTGCGCTGAAAGTAGAGATCGGCGTAATCCACACCCGCGCCCATGGCGTACTCAAGGCCTTTATCAAGCCCATCAAGGTCCAAGCCACCCGGCGTAAGAAGAATGGAAACGGCGGAGTCTATATCGCTCTTAAATGCGGTCATTCGGAGCCTTCTAAAGTAACCTGCGGCGAAGTCCAGGGGCCTCGCGCGCGATAATGAATGGTCGTCGCTCGGTCCAGAGCGCTGCCAAAAAGCTGATCAGCAATAAATAGTGCGCCACCTACAACAGGAGCGCCCACCGCAATGGCGGCAATGGGCAGTGTTTGCGTCACCGGCATCACAACGCCAAGGCGCAAATCAAGCTCTCGATGAAGCAAGTTAACATTACCGGTTAGGGTTAAGTTGGCGGCAGGTGCTTTAATTTGCAATGGCTCGCTCAACGAAAGCTGGCCATTTTCGATAGCTGCCGTGCCGTCAACGCGATCAAAAGCGGTACCCGTGCCGGTGACGTCAGAAAAATCCAACCGCAATCGACGCAATATATTATCGAAATTCAGCAGGCCAACGAGACGCACCGGTGCAGAGTCCAGATGCATAAAGCGCCCATCCTGCACGTCGATGCCTATGTCGCCCTGCGCCTGATTTAACGAGAACTGCCATGGTGCGCCTGCCCAGCCAAGATTGGCGGTTGCGGTAGTACGTCGGCTGCGTAAGGCAACGGGTTGATCCATGCGCTCAAGAGCGGTACCTACATCGCCGCCTTCAATGGAAATATTGGCCTGGGTTCGACTGGTCGAGGCATCGCCCTCCCAATAGAGTTCACCACGAGCAGAAAGTTGCCCAAGCGTTAACCCAACCGGCATTAGCGAAAACCGGCCTGGTTCAGTGTGCCAATAGGCGGATAAAGGCCCGAAACGGCTTTCCCCCATGCTCATTTCCGCCAACCGAAGTCGCCCATCGGGTAGCTCAGCCAGCCACTCAGGAATAGCCGCAGGCACTGTGCGCTGCGTCTCCACTTCACCGAGCCAGGAATCCGGCGAGGTCGTTTCTGACTCACTGCTCGTATCTGCCAAATTAGTCAGCCGATCCAGTGCTAACTGGCTAATGGTGATATCCAGAGGGTGCTGAGCTGCTTGCTGATAGCGAAGATGCCCCGTCACCAAGTCGCTCTCAAGCGCTGCGGTAACTGTGCCATTCTGTACACTGCCGATTAATGCCGCATCACCAGCGCATGCTTGCTGATAGACAAGGCAAGCGGTATCCAGGGAAAACTCCAACGGCGGATGCTGACCGGATAGTTGAGCGGTTAGATCACCGCTCACACCCTGGTCGCCTCGAAACAGTGGAGCGACGGCTTGTTGCCACGCCATTGGGTCAATGCGAGGAAGGTTTGCCTGTAAGCGAAAGCCAGACTGCATCGGCCACTCGGGTGCGCTTACCTCAGCATCCGCCACATGCAGGTTGCCTGACACGTCACCTAACCGATCCTTTAAGCGTAAATGCGCGATATCGGCCAAGCGGCTCTCCACCCGGCCACTGTCGAAATCAGCATTAAGCGTCCAGGGCCAAGGCTCGCCTACAGCCTTGGCAAAAGGTTCAGGCAGATCAAGACGCACCCCTTCAAGCTGGCTTTCTAGAGATAGCGCAGGGCCTGGCTCAAGCGTTACGCGCCCTTGCCACTGCATCGTTCCATCAAGCAGCTGCTTGCCTTGCTCGGCAGGTATATCCACCAATGAGAAAAGTGACGCCACCGGCGTTTGCCCCCGCAAGCGGATACCGTCTCGCTGGGTATGCATGTCAGCACTAATATCGCCGCCCAATAGCTGTCCATCGACACTGCCTATTAGCGCCATGCTGTCACCGTACTGCTGCCAGGTTAACTGGCCCTTTACCGCCCGAAGCGCCTCGCCCACGGGGGCGTAAGCGACACGGGTGAGCGCAGGGACTGCATTGACTTCCAGCTGGAAATTATCTGGCGCTTCCAGAGGTAGCGATATGGCTAAATCAGCCTCTACCTCGCCTTCAGCCTGAAGGTCGTTGAGAATATTCATATCGACATCAGGTATCGATGTTAAAAATGCGATCAGGGCGGAGCCATCGCCATGCAGGTTACCCGACACATTGAGTATCTCATCTTGCATGGTCAGCTCGCCTTGTGAAGCGGTTATACCGCGACTCTGGGCATGCTCAACCCGCGCTTCAAGCACCTGATTTTGCCACGTTAAACGCCCTTCAACATCCTCCAGGCGAGGCCAGCCGGGGGCAATAGGCAAATGCCCTTCGGTTATCTTTAGTGCCAGCGTTGCGGATATATCATCAGCGCTAATGTCGCTCTCGATAGGCAAACTCAGTTTGAGCGAACCATTAGGCACCTTGCCGCCAATATCATCTAGCAGCCAGTCACGCAGTTCCTCATCGAATACATGTAAGGGCAGCCATTGACCCAGAGGGCGCTCAAGCGCATCGACATTGGCAAAATCGATATCCAGTCCGAACCGACCTGTCTCCTCTGCAACCACTAACCCAAACCCACCGCTTATCTGGGCATCGTCCCAATCCACGTTAATTTGACGGCCGCTGACCATCGTATTAGGTCCATCGTAGACCCACTCTACGATGCCCTCAGCCTGCTGAAGCTGCATGGGTTCGGTGAACAAGTCTGGGAAATAGAGCGAACTGTCACCGGCACTATTAAACGTCACCCGACCACGGGAGTCCCGAGCTTGAACCCAGGCATCCATGGGGCCGCCACCTGGTGCGCCTTCCCAGGGCGATACTTCGACGCTGGTTAACGCCGCATCGACCTCCCAGCTACCCTCCTTCTGGCCTAAGCTCAGCCCTTGCACCCGCCCCCTCGGAGCCAGCGTTTCCAGTACACGCGTCACGGATTCGGGTAACAATACGTAGTCTCGCCAAGCAGTGAGTGAAGCCAGCTCAAAAGCACTGGTACGCAGCGCCCACTGGCCTGGCCGATGAGACAGGTACCAGTGATGCGGCAGTGCTGGGCCTTCTATCGCCTCGCCAGGTTCGGCCCAATCAACACTCTCTGCGTTACCGCTTAACCACGCTTCACCGCCCTCTCCTTCGCGTTGCCACTCACCCTGTGCTTGTATGTTTCTTAGCACGGCGAACTGAATATCCTGGCGCAGCACTAGCTCAGGGATATCGATGGCAAGGCGCACCTCCTGAAGCCCGCCTTCATACCAGCGGCCCCACACGCGTGCATCGCCTCCGGCCTGCTCCAGGTTCGGCACATGTTCTGGCCGAAACAGCTCAACCAGCGTCAGTAACTGATCAAACTGGGCCTCCAGCTTCAACGTGGCAGAGAAGTCGTTCAGGCCATCTCGGCCCGGCTGCATTTCCGCTAGTAGCTGTACAGCGGGTATTGGTGGCGCTTCGCTACGCTCCGAATCAAGAACGTCGACCGTACCCTGAAGTTTTGCCCCTTGCTGATTGCCGGCTAATAACAGCGCAGGAGCTTCGAGCATGACGCGCTCTTGCTTGCCGTGCAGCACAACACGTGTGTCATCAATCCAGATTTGCTGGCGCAATACCCATTCCGTCCAGGCATCAATGGTTGGCAGGTCAACATCCTGCTCTGGCGCTATATGCACCGGCAGCTTGGCAGGGTCGGGCCACTGCCAAACGTCGTCCACTCCTTGATAAAGGTGAAATTCGGTTTGATGTAATCTGATATCGCTAAAAATAGGCAAGAGATTACGTAGCGATGCGCCAATATCCAGACGCAGCTCGGCTTGGCGCAGTGAAAAAAGCGGCTGACCGCTCGGCGTTTCGGCCCCAAAGCCTTCAAGCTCCACGATCAACTCACTACGCGCCATTGAAAAGGAGAGGTTTTCAATCGTTACCGGCACACCAATCTGAGCTTCCAAAAAAGCTTCAACATGCGGCGTCAAAGTATCTGCCTGACTGACCATGAGCCGGAAAAGCAGCGCTATTACCGCAATACCGCCCAGTCCCCAGGCAAGCAGAAGTAAACTCCAACGCGTCAGCGAGCGGATCGTCATGGCATCACATCAACACAATGTCGTACTGCTCTTGTGAGTAGTGTTGCTCCACCTGAAAACGAATCGTTTTATTAATAAACGTTTCCAAGTCTGCCACTGCCGCCGACTCCTCATCCAGCAGCCTATCAACGACGGCCTGGGAAGCAAGCACGGTATACGTTTCAGGGCTATAGGCGCGTTCTTCACGCAGAATCTCGCGGAAGATCTCGTAGCACACCGTTTCAGGGGTTTTGAGCGTGCCGCGTCCGCTACACGTAGGACAGGCATCGCACAACGTTTGCTCAAGGCTCTCACGAGTACGCTTGCGCGTCAGTTGCACAAGCCCTAACTCGGTAACACCGGTGCATTTGGTCTTGGCATGATCACGCTCCAGCGCTTTTTCAAGCACACGAATAACCTGGCGCTGATGCTCTACCTCCGCCATATCGATAAAATCGATGATGATGATACCGCCCAGATTGCGTAACCGAAGCTGGCGGGCAATGGCCGTTGCTGCCTCGAGGTTGGTCTTGAAAATGGTCTCTTCGAGGTTGCGGTGCCCAACGTACCCCCCCGTATTGACATCAATGGTTGTCATCGCCTCGGTCGGGTCAATAACCAGATATCCGCCTGACTTCAGTTGCACCTTGCGGCCCAGCGCCTTCTGAATCTCATCTTCTACACTATAGAGATCAAAAATGGGCCGCTCGCCTGGATAGTACTCAATTCTATCCACGGCATAAGGCATAAACTCTTCGGCAAATTCGACCAGCTTGACAAAATTTTCCCGAGAATCGATACGCACTTTCTCGATGTCATCACGCATCACATCGCGCAAGGTACGCATAAACAGCGGCAAGTCGTCATAAATGACGTTGGACGGCGCCGCACTAATTTTGCGCTCGGTAACTTTACGCCAGATACGCAGCAAAAAGTGCATATCGCCCGCCAGCTCCTCATCGCCGACGCCTTCAGCGGCCGTGCGTACGATAAAGCCGCCAGTCACTTCCAATGTTTGCTCAGTAATGCTGCTATCCAGCAGGGCCTTCAGGCGCTCGCGTTCACGCTCATCTTCAATGCGCTGCGAAACTCCATGATGAGGAGAGTCGGGCATATACACCAGATAGCGAGAGGGAATAGAGAGGTGCGTGGTAAGACGCGCCCCTTTCGTACCAATGGGGTCCTTGGTTACCTGTACAACCAGCGCTTGCCCCTCGTGCAATAACTGCCCAATGGTTTGCTGCTCATCAACGGGCGTGCCGGAGGGCATAACTTCATGGGCATGGATAAACGCCGCGCGCTCAAGGCCAATATCGACAAAGGCAGCCTGCATGCCAGGCAATACGCGAACCACTTTGCCTTTGTAGATATTACCTACAATGCCACGTCGTCGTGAGCGCTCTATAAGCGCCTCTTGCAAAACGCCATTTTCAACGAGCGCAACCCGTGTTTCCATGGGCGTTAAATTGATGAGGACTTCACCGCTCATGCAAAATTCCTTCTCGGTTCACGTATATCACACCCGTTACAGGGGGCATGAGACGACGAATAAGTGTGCGAGTATTAATGCCCCATCCAAATAGGCACTCCCTGCTGGCCAAGCAACTGCGCCGTTTCATAAAGCGGCAAACCCACAACGGCAGAGTGGCTACCCTTGATTTCTTCGACAAAAATGGCGGCCAAGCCTTGTATGGCATATCCGCCCGCCTTGTCCGCTGGCTCACCCGTTAACCAGTAATCGCTAATTTCCTGAGCGGTGACCTGTCGCATCTTGACGTCCGTCGTTACGCAGCAACACAGCACCCCCTTGGGCCCCGTAACAGCCACCGCCGTCAGCACCTGATGCGTCCGATTCGACAACTGCCTCAGCATGGCGGCGGCATCGTCTGCATTAACCGGCTTGCCCAGAATAGTACCGTCTACCACTACGGCGGTATCCGACCCAAGCACCGGTAACAGCGTCTTCGGCGCAGCGGCCAAGGCCTTGGCAACCGCAAGACGCTGTACATAAGCCGCTGCTGACTCTCCCTGTTTCGGCGTTTCATCTACATCGCTGGGTATAACACTCACCGTCACCCCAATGGACGCCAGCAGGTCTCGCCGCCTGGGTGAAGCAGACGCCAAACAAAGCATGGGCGATGATGTAGTAGCCAGCGTTGACTGCATGCCTAAGCCCCCAGTAAGCGTCTTTCCAGTGCCTTAAACATGGTAGCTAACCATGGCCATAAAAAGGCACTGATTAACGCCGACATCAGGAAAGAGAGGTGTATTGAGAACTCCCCGGTTAAGGTACGTAACCACTGCTCGACTAACTGCACCAGGCCAAGCAGCACCAGCACCAATAGCGACTGTTGAACCAGTGAGTACGCTCGAAAGCGCGGATACACCAGGGCGCATAGAAACGCTAATAACGACAATATCAGCGCATGTTGACCAAGCGCCGTTCCCTCTACCAGGTCAAGCAGCAGCCCAAGCACAAAGCCATGGAAGACACCGACTCGGTCAGGTGAACGCATACACCAGTAAATCAGCATTAGCCCGATCCATTCAGGCCGATAAACTTGCCACCCCTCGGCCAGTGGCATGACTTGCAAACACAGCGCCAGAATCAAGCTAAACCACACCACTACCAAAGGTACAACAGGTGCACGCGCCATTAGCGAACCTCCTGAGGGTCAGCAGGTACCGCTGGCGCAAGGCGCTGGGCTGCATGTATCGCGCTGGCTGAGATATCCATGGACTCATCCCAAATTGAATCTTCGATGTCTTCGCGCGGCGGTGGGAAAAGTAGCAAGAAATGACGAGCACGCTGCAACTGGGCAGTAGGTTCAGCCGTTACATGCGCAAATGGCTGGCCGGGGTCATGATAAACGTTGGTAACGCGCGCAACGGGGTATCCTGGTGGAAAACGACCGGCAATCCCTGAGGTGGTGAGCAAGTCGCCTTCCCGAATATCCGCCGTGTCTGGCACGTGTAATACATTGACGCTGCCATAGCGACCAGCCCCCTGGACAATAAAGCGCAATCCGTTACGGTTAATCTGAACCGGCAATGCATGGCTTGCATCTGCCAGCAACAGCACACGACTAGAGTACGCTGAAACGGCTGTCACTTGGCCTACCAGCCCCGACGCATCAATCACAGGCTGCCCAACATACGCCCCGTTACGATGCCCACGATCAACCACCATTTGATGGCTAAACGGGTCATTATCCAGGGAAAGCAGCTCTGCACTGATATAAGGAATTTGGCGCCGTTCTGCGGCGTTTAATAGATGACGAAGCTCGGTATTTTCAGCCGTCAGGTTGGCCATGCGCTGCCCACGATGAGACAGCGTCAGAATTTGTTCGCGCAGTCGGCGGTTTTCGTCCACCAATGCCTGCTGATCAGACAGCGCGAGCGCGCCCCAATTCAATAGATCGCTAGGCACGCTAACAATCCATTGAACAGGCGCAACAACCATCGTCATTTGGGCGCGCACGCCTTCCATGCGTGTAAATCGGTGGTCGGCAAACATCAAGGCGCTTGCCGCCAGCACGCAGAAAAACAGCCGGTAGCCCGGCAGCGACCCGTGTGAAAATAGCGGTTTAATAGGCAATCCCCCGCGATAAACCGCTAAAAATTAGTCGCTTGAGAGCAGCTCAAAAGTGTGCTGATCGATCATTTCAAGCGCTTTACCGCCGCCTCTTGCCACACAGGTAAGTGGGTCTTCGGCAACGATGACCGGCAATCCCGTCTCTTCAGCAATCAGCTTATCGAGGTCGCGCAGCAACGCGCCACCGCCTGTTAACACCAAACCGCGCTCCGCAATATCAGAAGCAAGCTCTGGGGGCGACTGCTCAAGTGCGCTTTTAACAGCGGCGACAATCGAGCCAAGCGTTTCCTGCAGCGCTTCCAGAATCTCGTGCGAGTTCAACGTGAAGCTGCGCGGTATACCTTCCGCTAAATTACGCCCACGGACGTCGATTTCACGCAGCTCACCACCGGGGTAGGCGCAACCAATCTCTTCCTTGATTCGCTCAGCCGTGGCTTCACCAATCAAGCTGCCATAGTGGCGGCGCACGTACGCGGTGATCGCCTCATCAAAACGGTCACCGCCTACGCGGATCGATTCTGAATACACCACGCCATTAAGCGAAATAATGGCAATCTCGGTGGTACCACCACCAATATCTACCACCATCGAACCTTGCGCTTCCTCAACTGGCAGCCCTGCTCCAATCGCAGCAGCCATTGGCTCTTCGATCAGGAACACTTCACGGGCGCCAGCCCCTTCAGCGGACTCACGGATCGCTCGCCGTTCAACCTGCGTTGACATGCACGGTACGCATACCAGTACGCGCGGGCTAGGCGTCAGGAAGGTGCTCTGGTGCACTTTACGAATAAAGTGCTGAAGCATCTGCTCGGTGACTGTAAAGTCGGCGATAACGCCGTCTTTCATGGGCCGGATGGCGGTAATATTGCCAGGCGTACGTCCCAGCATGCGCTTTGCGTCGGCACCTACCGATGCCACGCTACGCATACTGCCAGACTGGCGAATGGCGACAACGGACGGTTCATCAAGCACGATGCCACGACCGCGAACATAAATCAGTGTGTTGGCCGTACCCAGATCGATCGACAGATCGCTGGAAAACAGCCCCCTCAAACGTTTGAACATGGATGTTGTTACCTAGTGCAGACCGGGAACCCTGTGCGGATGCAAACGGTATCACCGCAACCCCTTGGCAGCAAGCACGAGTCGCGCTGAACACTGCCCGCGGAGGTCAAAATGTGCTACCTTTTGCGGCTATTTTCCACGTCTGCTACACAAGACGTTTTTTTCGATGACTGATTGTATACCGTATAACGCGGAATATGTTCCATCTCACGTTTTAGCGAGGAATTTTCGATCATGGCGCTTGAAGAATCTCATGTGCGCCGGGCTGCGCATCTGGCCCGACTCGCCGTCAGCGATGACCAGGCTATTGGCTTTGTAGACGATCTAAGCCGCATTCTGGACATGGTCGACCAATTACAAAGCATTGATACAGAGGGAGTTTCTCCGCTTTCACACCCATTGGACGCCACCCAGCGCCTGCGTGCGGACGAAGTAACCGAAACCAACCAGCGCGACACCTTTCAGCGTTGTGCTCCGGCAGTGGAAAACGGCCTATATCTGGTCCCCCGTGTCGTTGAGTAAGAAAGCCGTGTTTTTAAGGCTGTTTTAACGACAGTTTTAATGACGGTTTTAAAGACAGTTTTAACGACGGTTTCCACACTTTTCATACGTTCTCGAACGGAGCTTTCGGGTCATGCTTGATAAAACGTTAACGCAACTCGCTGCCGCCTTAAAAAGTGGTGAGTTTTCCAGCCGCGAGTTAACCTCGCACTATTTACAAAAAATTGAAAAAGCTGATAGCAAGATCAACAGCTTTATTACCGTGACCGCTGAACAGGCGCTTAATCAGGCCGAAGCGGCCGATAAAGCACGCGCAGCGGGTAATGCCGGGCTGCTTACCGGCATTCCTTTGGCGTTAAAAGATATTTTTTGTACACGCGATGTAAAAACCAGCTGTGGCTCCAAAATGCTGGATAACTTCATCGCGCCGTATGATGCCACCGTCGTAGAGAAGCTTAATGCGGCCGGCACCATCAGCCTGGGTAAAACCAATATGGATGAGTTCGCCATGGGCTCCTCCAATGAGAATAGCTACTACGGTGCGGTTAAAAACCCTTGGGATTCAACCGCTGTTCCCGGCGGCAGTTCCGGCGGAAGCGCTGCTGCAGTCGCTGCCGGCCTTGTGCCTGCGGCCATGGGTACCGATACCGGCGGCTCTATTCGCCAGCCGGCGGCTTTTTGCGGCATTACGGGGTTGAAGCCCACTTACGGGCGCGTTTCGCGCTACGGCATCATTGCCTACGCATCCAGCCTGGACCAGGCAGGCCCCATGGCCCGCTCGGCTTCCGACTGCGCGCATTTGATGAACGTGATTGCGGGTCACGACGTACGCGACTCCACCAGCGTCGCCCGCGGTGTGCCTGACTATACCGAAACCCTCAATGCACCGCTTTCAGGCCTAAAAATCGGCCTACCGAAAGAGTATTTTGGTGACGGACTAGACCCCGAGGTCGAAAAAGCCGTGCGTGACGCGGTAAGCGTGTATGAGTCGCTGGGTGCGACGGTACGCGAAGTGAGCCTTCCGCATACTCACTATGCGATTCCGGCCTACTACGTCATCGCCCCTGCGGAAGCTTCCTCCAACCTGTCGCGCTATGACGGCGTGCGCTTTGGATACCGCTGCAATGAGCCGGTCGATTTAGTCGATCTTTACATGCGCAGCCGTGCCGAAGGCTTCGGTGAAGAGGTCAAACGACGCATTCTGATTGGTACGCATACTCTTTCTGAAGGCTTTTTTGACGCCTACTACACCAAAGCGCAGAAAGTTCGCCGCTTGATTCGCCAGGACTTTTTAGACGCGTTTGAAGATGTTGACGTCTTGATGGGGCCGGCCTCGCCGACGCCGGCCTTTGACCTGGGTGCCAAAAAAGATCCGGTCTCGATGTATCTGCAGGATATTTATACGATTGCCGTGAACCTGGCGGGCATCCCCGGCATCAGCGTACCCGCAGGCTTTGCCGGCGGCCGCCCAGTAGGCTTACAGATTCTGGGTACGCACTTTGCTGAAGCGCAGCTTTTAAATGTGGCGCACCAGTATCAGCAAGCGACCGACTGGCACCTTCAACTTCCTGCTATTGCCGAGGAGCACGCCTAATGCAATGGGAAACCGTAATTGGGCTGGAAGTCCACGTACAGCTCGCGACTCGCTCCAAGATTTTCTCTGGTGCTTCTACCGCGTTTGGCGCTGAGCCAAATACCCAAGCATGCGCGGTTGATTTGGGCCTTCCAGGAACGCTGCCTGTTCTCAACGAGCAGGCCGTGGCCATGGCCGTTCAGTTTGGTCTAGCGGTCCATGCGGATATTGCTGAAGTATCGGTATTTGATCGCAAAAACTACTTCTACGCGGACCTACCCAAAGGCTATCAAACCAGCCAGATGTATCAGCCCATAGTGGGTCCTGGGGACGTGGAAATTACCCTGGATGACGATACTACCAAGCGTATTCGCATTCACCATGCGCACCTGGAAGAAGACGCTGGAAAGTCGCTGCACGAAGACTTTTTAGGCATGACCGGCATCGATTTAAACCGTGCAGGCACTCCGCTGCTAGAGATCGTTTCCGAGCCGGATATGCGCAGCGCCAAAGAAGCCGCCGCGTATCTTAAAGCGATCCACTCCATCGTTACGTATCTGGGCATTTCCGACGGCAATATGGCCGAAGGCTCAATGCGCTGCGATGTGAACGTGTCTGTGCGCCCGAAAGGCCAGGAAGCCTTTGGCACCCGGGCAGAGATCAAAAACGTTAACTCGTTCCGCTTTGTCGAGCGGGCGATTGCGTTTGAAGTAGAGCGCCAGATTGAGCTCATCGAAGACGGTGGTACTGTCGTTCAAGAGACGCGCCTGTTTGATCCTGAGCGCGATGAAACCCGCAGCATGCGGACCAAAGAGGAAGCCAACGACTACCGCTACTTCCCCTGCCCCGACCTACTGCCCGTCGTACTTGATAACGCTTACCTGGACCACTTACGCAGCCAACTGCCTGAACTGCCCGCCGACAAGCGTGAGCGCTTCAAGAGTGAGCTAGGCCTTTCTGCTTATGACGCCGCGGTGCTATCTGCCAGCCGTGAAATGGCCGAGTTCTTTGAGGAGGTTCACCAAGGTTGCGGTGATGCCAAGCAGGCCGCAAACTGGGTACAGGGCGAGCTTTCCGGGGCGCTTAACCGTGAGAACCTCGCCATCAACAGCAGCCCCATATCGGCGCGCCAGCTGGGCGAGCTACTTAGCCGAGTGATTGACGATACGATCAACGGCAAAGCCGCCAAGCAGGTCTTCCAGGCGCTCTGGAATGGCCAGGGCGAAAGTGCCGACGCCATCATCGAAGCCAAAGGGCTTAAACAGGTCACTGATACCGGCGCGATTGAAGCCATGATCGACCAGGTGATCTCTGAAAGCCCGGCTCAGGTCGCGCAGTATCGCGACGCAGAACCTGAAAAACGCGGCAAGATGATTGGCTACTTTGTGGGTCAGGTAATGAAAGCCTCGCGCGGCACGGCTAACCCCCAGCAGGTTAACGGCGTGTTAAAAGAGAAGCTCGACGCGCTGCTGTAAGCATCAACGTTTGGCTCGTACAGCAACGCGAACGGCGGCCTTGGGGCCGCCGTTTTTATTACCTTAAAACGGTTCTTTCAAGCCAACTGACCTGGCGACATATAACGCGCTAACTGAGCGCAGCCTGCTGCCCATACATCTGCCTCTAACTCCGCAATGCCCGCGGTGTCGAACCCCAGCCCCTGGCCCGGCCTGCCCTCCACCAGCAGTTCCGTCAGATTACCCACCAGCGGCATATGGCTGACCAGCATTATCGGCGCGCTGTCTGGCTGTGTTAACAACCATTCGCTTACCTTGGCCGGGTCATCCTCTGGGGTTATAAAGTCCAGCGTGCTTAGCGAACAGCCTAATGCCTCAGCGACAATACGTGCCGTTTGTTGCGCACGCGCATAGGGGCTTGCATAGAGAACCGGTACGAAAAGCTCCCCTTTTGCCAAGCGTGCAGCCAGCCATTGCGCCATCATGGCGGCTTCGTGCTCCCCCTGCGGGGTGAGCAGCCGTTTGCTATCCAGAAAGCCGGGCGCTGCTTCTCCGTGGCGCATAATGAATAAGCTACTCATGCCAGCCTCGATTATCCAAATGGGCCTGCTGAACTGCCTCACGGGGCAGAATAAATTCTACATCACTGCTCTGCTCGCCCATCATCAGCGTACGCGCCATCTCCTGGGCAGGCACACCGCCGAAGAGAACATGGGAGAGGCCTTCGGCAAGCGGCATATATACACCCATTTCCTGCGCCTTGGCACACACCAGCTTAACCGTATTGACGCCTTCAGCCACTTGGCCAAGCGCGGAAACAGCCTCTTCAAGGCTGCGCCCCTCGCCCATGGCATACCCCACGCGATAATTACGCGACAGGTTCGACGAACAGGTCACAATCAAGTCGCCCACCCCGGCAAGGCCAAGGAATGTCATGGGGTTAGCCCCCTGGGCCACGGCAAAGCGGCTCATTTCAGCCAGCGCCCGAGTCATTAGCATGCTGCGGGTATTTTCCCCCATACCCAACGCAGCGGCCATGCCCGCCGCAATGGCATAAATATTCTTAAGTGCACCGCCCAATTCCACCCCGTGGCGATCATTGCTGGCATAAACACGAAAGTAGCGGCAGCCCAATGCTTGCTGCACACGGGTGCGCGTTAGCGCATCGGCACTGGCAATCACTGTCGCCGTTAGCTGCTTATCGGCTATTTCTGAGGCAAGGTTGGGGCCTGCGATGACGCCAATATGGGAAAAGCCGGTTTCATCCGCTAACACCTGACTCATCAGCAGAAAGCTATCCGACTCAATACCTTTGGTGGTACTGACCAGAATTTGTCTTGCCTTTAGCCAAGGTTTCGCGGCCTGCACCACGCTTCGAAACGCCTTTGAGGGAATGGCGATAAGCACAAGCTCGGCATCGTCCAGCACCGTGTGCAGGTCCGTTGAGGCTTGAACGGCAGGATTCATCGCATAGTGAGGCAAGTAGCGACCGTTACGGTGCTCTTGATTAATTTGTGCGACCAGCGCTTCGTCTCGCATCCATTGACGCACATGGGCACCGTTATCCGCCGCGATGCTGGCAAGCGCCGTACCGAAACTGCCACCTCCCAGCACCGCGACCTTGATTTGCTGCTCAGCCATAAGGATGTCCTGAAAAAATCACGCGAAAAGTAACAGCTACTTTATCAAAACAAACGGCCCGCTTGGGAATCCAAACGGGCCGTGAAAAGTAGCAACGACGATTAAGCGGTCAGTACGCTGTTTAGACGCTTCACATAAGCGGCTGGGTCGTCCAGATGACCACCTTCGGCGATAATCGCCTGGTCAAGCAGGATGTGCGCCAGCTGTGTGAAGATCTCGCCTTCTGCTCCTTCCAGGCGTGTTACCAGCGGGTGCTCCGGATTGAGCTCTAAAATGGGCTTAACGTCCGGCATTTTTTGCCCGGCGGCTTCCATAATGCGGCGCATTTGAAAGCCCATTTCATGCTCAGGCAGCACGACGCAGGCCGGTGAGTCGGTCAAACGATGGGTAACCTTGACGTCCTGTACACCATCGCTAAGCGCTTCTTTAACGCGCTTCAGCAAGTCTTCTTTCGCCTTGGCTGTCTCTTCCTGAGCCTTTTTCTCGGCTTCGTCTTCGACATCACCAAGGTCCAGCTCGCCTTTGGCAACATCCGCAAAGGATTTACCGTCAAACTCGGTCAGATGGCTCATCAGCCACTCATCAATACGGTCAGACAGCAGCAGAACTTCGATACCTTTCTTACGGAAGATCTCCAGGTGCGGGCTGTTTTTCGCCGCATTGAAGCTATCTGCTACCACGTAGTAGATCTTCTGCTGGCCTTCTTTCATGCGCTCGACGTAGTCGGCAAGCGATTGATCCTGGGTAGCGGTGTCGCTGTGCGTGGACGCAAAGCGTAAAAGACCAGCAACTTTTTCGCGGTTAGCAAAATCTTCGCCTGGGCCTTCCTTCAGCACGCTGCCGAAGGTGTTCCAGAAGGTTTGGTACTCTTCGCTGTCCTTGGAAAGCTTTTTAAGCATATCCAGCGCACGCTTGGTCAGCGCCCCTTTGATCTTGTCGACCTGCGGGTCCTGCTGCAAAAGTTCGCGGGAAACGTTGAGCGACAAATCGCGCGTATCCAATACGCCTTTGATAAAGCGCAGGTAGAGCGGCAGGAACTGTTCAGCGTCATCCATGATAAATACGCGCTGCACATAAAGCTTAACGCCGCGAGCGCCATCGCGCTCATACATATCAAAAGGCGCCCGGCCCGGCACGTAGAGCAAACTAGTGTACTCAAGCTTGCCCTCTACCTTGTTGTGGCTCCAGGCAAGCGGGTCGCTAAAGTCATGGGCAACGTGCTTATAAAACGCCTTGTACTCGTCATCAGAAACATCGCTCTTGGGGCGCGCCCAGAGTGCAGTGGCTTCGTTAACGGTTTCCCACGTGGTGACTTCGCTACCTTCGATGTCGTTGCCTTCATCATCCTTGACCGTTTCGGTCTTGGGCATGCGCACGGGCACTTCAATATGATCAGAGTACTTGCGCACCAGGTTTTGAAGGCGGTAATCGTCAGCAAACTCTTTAGCGTCTTCTTTCAGATAAAGCGTAATTTCGGTGCCGTGAAGCTCGCGCTCAATATCAGCGACGGTAAACTCACCTTCGCCTTTAGAGCGCCACTCAACGCCTTCAGAGGCGGCCGTCCCGGCTTTGCGGGTACGCACTGCCACTTCGTCAGCCACAATAAAGCCTGAGTAGAAACCTACACCGAACTGGCCGATCAACTTGGCATCTTTTTGCTGCTCGCCTGACATCTGCTTTAAAAACTCAGCGGTGCCTGAGCGGGCGATGGTGCCCAGATTAGCGATAACGTCTTCGCGGTTCATACCAATACCGTTGTCGCGCAACGTAATGGTATTGGCTTCTTTATCGTGCTCAATTTCTACTCGAAGCTCGCTGTCGCCTTCGTACAGCGCATCGTTATCTAGCGCCGCGTAGCGCAGTTTGTCACAGGCATCCGCGGCGTTAGAGATAAGCTCACGCAGGAAAATCTCCCGGTTGGAATACAGGGAGTGAATCATCAGGTTGAGAAGCTGCTTAACTTCTGTTTGAAAGCCTAACGTTTCTTCGTGGGTCGCTGTTGACATTCGCCTAGCCCTCATCAATCACGTTTGTTTAGAGTTCCTGCCTCCCAATGAGACAGGAACGAAAAAATGTGTGAGTTGGATATGGGGATAAGCAGAGCGATTTCAAGAAGGTGAGTGTTGAGAAGTAGTGATATCAATATCGCCGTACTTCCAGGCGCGGTAATCTGCCAAGCGCTGGTCAATACGGTTGAGAAGCCAGCCAACGATAATGACATCGTCAATCAGACCTATGAAAACGAGAAAGTCCGGAATTAAATCGAACGGCATTGCAAGGTAGGCAAGCGCCAGCGTCATCATGCCAAAGGCAGCCCAGGGCACAGGCCGAAAGCGACCGCTCAGGACATCAGACGTCATGGGCACAAACAGTTTCAGTGCGCGTCCGATACGTTTTACAGCCCAGAGGCGGGATTTAAGTCGACGAAATAGCCACAACGTGGATAATCGAGCCATCGTAATTGAATCCTCCAAGTGTCACGATTGTCTGAACACTATTTGACCATTTCGTTCACTATTAGCGGTTGCCAATCCGTTAGCGAGAAAGAGAGAAAATTATGCAGGCATCGCCATTCAGATCCCCTTTTCGCACTTTATGCGCGGCAATCCTGGTGGGCTTACCCACTGCCTCATGGGCTGCTTCTGATACCGCTATGCGCGATGCGTTAGAAGCCGCTCGTCAACAACAGTGGAACCACATCGACGAGCGCGCTATTGAAGGCCATGTGCTGAGCGGCTATGTCGACTACCACCGATTACGCAATCAACTACCCAACGTCTCGACGGCCCAAGTACAACGCTTTATTGACCAGCATAACGACTCTCCGCTTTCTGAGTGGCTACGCGGCCAGGCCATTGCCCAGTATGGCCACGCGGGGCGTTATAGCGATTTGCTGGCCGTTGCCGATGGCGAACCTGCAGGCACCGCTCGCCAGTGTTATTACTATACAGCCATACTGGATTCACAGCCCCAGCAGGCCGCAGAGGCAGGCCTTGCACTTTGGCTTGAAGGAAGCTCTCAGCCCGATGCGTGTGACCCCCTGTTTGACCGCCTGCGGGCTAACGGCACGATTGATTCAAAGGCTATCTGGGAGCGAAGAATGCTCGCTTGGCAAGCCGGTGAAGATCGTCTCTCAGACTATTTAGACGGGCTGCTCAGTGGCCAGTGGCACACCGCTATTGAAACCGCCGACCAAGTGAATACCAATACCCGCGCGGTCACCTCAGCGCCCGCCTGCCTTGGCCCTGAATGCGCGGCAACCGCCAGTTTCTACAAAGCCGCGATGCAGCGGTTCACCCGTGAAGATACCCCGGCCGCATTGAGTAGCTGGCAAACCATCGCGCCCAACTTGAACCTTCTACCCAGTGATCAGCAAACCATTGAAGAAGAGTTGGCTTTCTATGCACTGGTACGCAATGTACCCGGCGCCTTAGGCTGGGTAGATGACGTTCTTCCCTCGTTGGATAGCGAGCGCGTGCTTGAGCTACGCGTACGTCGTGCATTGGCAGACCGGCAGTGGCAGGAGGTGATTCACTGGATTGCGGAAATGCCCACCAGCCAACAAGAAAACAGCCGCTGGCAGTACTGGCTGGGGCGTGCCAATGAACAGCTGGGCAGCCAGGAGGCAGCCACCGCTCGCTACCGTCAGGCGGCGACCGACCGCAGCTTTTATGGGTTTGCGGCCGCTGAACAACTTGGCCAGCCTTACCAGCTCAATCTTGAGCGCAAT
The DNA here is from genome assembly GCF_052379785.1 of Halomonas sp. 72. Classification (NCBI taxonomy): domain Bacteria; kingdom Pseudomonadati; phylum Pseudomonadota; class Gammaproteobacteria; order Oceanospirillales; family Halomonadaceae; genus Halomonas; species Halomonas sp. 72. The sequence goes on from NZ_JBQSYY010000005.1 coordinate 164,918, forward strand.
CATTTTGATGAGACTTCACGCGAACGCACTGCACGCCTCCCCGTGGTCCAGCGTACCGAAGCGCTGCTACGCATTGGCGAAGACGGCCTTGCCAATAGCGAATGGCTGTATGCGGTGAAAAACGGCACGCCCCAGCAGGCGCGCGCCCTGGCCGATTATGCAGCCCATCAACAGTGGCATGCACGCCTGGTACAGACCACGATTGCTGGCAGCATGTGGGATGCGCTTGATTGGCGCTTCCCCGAGGCTTACCGGGAGAGCTTTATGCACTGGGGCCACCAAACCGGTGTAGACCCGTATATGCTAATGGCGATTACCCGTCGTGAAAGTGCCTATAACCCGGTAGCGCTCTCTCCAGCAGGCGCCCGCGGTTTGATGCAGTTAATGCCCGGCACGGCAAGCCTGGTAAGTCGCCAATTGGGTATTAGTGACCCAGGGCCTTACGGCATTCTTGACCCTGAACTTAATATTCGCCTGGGCAGCACTTATCTGCGCAACAAGCTTAACCGCTATCAGGGTAACCGACTTGCCGCCGCTGCCGCCTATAATGCTGGCCCTGGGCGTGTTGATCAGTGGCTGGGAAGCGGCATGGAGTCATTTGATCTGTTTGTGGAAAGCATTCCCTTTAAAGAAACACGCGATTATGTGCAGGCGGTGCTTAGCTATCGGGTAATTTTTGAAAGTTTGGCCAACGGTGGTAACAGCGAAGGTGTTTCACTGTTAAGTGATAGTGAACAACAGGTACGTTACGACCGCGCTTTGCTGGCTCGTCAATAAGCGTACAAAGGTAATCGCGCTTACTGCCTGGTCAGTTTACTCACCAAGCGCCCAGTTATACTGGGCGCTGCTCCATCGCCAAACGGAGCCCAAACGCGACCAGCACCGCGCCAGTCGCGGCATTTAACGCCTGCGCAAAGCGCACGCTGGCGAGCCACTTGCTGGCGCCTCCCACCATGAATACCACGCTGATTTGCCAGATATTGGCAATGATAAAGTGGACACCTGCTAGCCACAGGGACTTGACCAACGCCGGATCACCCGGCGCAATAAACTGAGGCAAAAAAGCCATATAAAAAATAATCGTTTTTGGATTCAATACATTGGACAGCAAGCCTTCCTTAATGGGCTGCCAAAGCGGAACAGGAGAAGCAGCACCGATCACCCCTTTGACCGGTAATGGCTGGCCACGCCTTGCAGCTAACAAACTGGTGACCCCTAGCCATACCAGATACCCCGCCCCGACCAACTTTAATAGATGAAATGCCCAGGCCGACTGGAGCAGAATCAGTGAAATACCTAATGCCGAGATGGTCGCGTGTACAAACAGACCGCAGCAGATCGCTAAGCTGGTGGCAATGCCGTCCCGAGTCCCGCCTCGGGCAGTGTTACGGATAACCAGCAAGGTATCCACGCCAGGCGTAATCGACAACAGCGTAATAGCGACCAAAAAGGCCACAAACTGAGAATCTACAAGCTGTATTGACAACATATACGCGGCTCAACAAAAGTTAAGAAACATTAGATTGTTACTGGACGACCCATTTTTTTGCATCTACATTGATTTTGGCGGGCGAATCCTATGCAGGTTCGCTTGATCATTATAGGCACGTTAAGGAAACGACTAATGGCAACTGGCACCGTCAAGTGGTTCAACGATACGAAAGGTTACGGCTTCATCTCACCGGATGATGGCAGTGACGACCTGTTTGCGCACTTCTCCGAAATTCAAGCGGAAGGCTTCAAGACCCTGCAAGATGGTCAAAAAGTCAGCTTTGAGGTAACGCAGGGTAAAAAGGGCCTTCAGGCTTCTAACATTCGCCTTGCTTAATCATGGCCGAATGTAGCGAGGCCCGCCAAGGCGGGCCTTTTTATTGCCTGCTCAACGCGCCTTATTGATGAGTAGCGTTAGTATTATCGCTGTCTGCGTCTTCATTCAGAATAACCCCACGGCTACTACTGCCATTATGTTCACGCTCGATTTCCTGAAACTGCTCTTCAAGTCGCTTTTGGGCTTCCTCAAAGCGGCGTTCGGTATCCTCAATCAATGCATCAACATCGGTAGCTTCCCGGTTATCTTCCAAGCGCGAGCTTTCGGGTAGGCTGCTCTGTGTTTCCCACTCATTGGACAATGCTTCTTGCTCAATAGCATCGTACTCTTCGGCTTGTTGCTCTGCTTCTTCAAACTGCTCATTTAGGCGCCGTTGGGCTTCCTGAAAACGCTGTTCAGTCTCTTCAATCATTTGATCGACGTCGGAGCGCGTTGCCTCTCCTGGCAATGCGCCACCCTCTTGCAGTATCTCATCAGGGTCCGCCGCCAGAGTGTCTTCGCCTGCCGTTACCTCTTGGGCCTCGGGCTCGTCAGCGTTGACCGCATCATCTTGCATATCATCACGCAGCGCCTCGGCCTGCTCTAGCTCTTCAGCGGCCTGGCGCGCCTCAACGTCATCCTCTACCTCCGCAGGACTTGGCATATCCGCGGCATTTTCAGCGGCGGCCGGCGCTTCTTCCTCTTGTACAACGTCTTCATCAGAAACCGATGAAGGCTCATCCGGTGTCACATCAGTCTCTTCTTGAGAGTCACCACATGCGCTTAGCAATAGTGCCAAGGTGGCAACAACCGGTATCCATAAACGGTTTACCATTAGATTCCCCTTCTTAAATAACGCTTTTAAAGACAGCCTACGATCAGTGTCGGTCATTTGCTGACAGTAACGAGCAACCCTCAGGCAATAAAACGTGCAGCGCCAACGGCACCACTTCAACGCAAAAACGATCATACTGACACATTTCGCCGTCCAGCGTTAAGGGCCAAGCAGGATCATCTTTCTGAGTTGTGACCGTCAGCTCAGTCGCTGTGAAATAGCGTACATACTGCCCATCAGAGGGAAAGCTCTGAAGCTCGCTAATCAGCGTCGGCAGTTCCGTTACGGAGCTAAAATCCTTCACCAGAAGAACATCCAAGCGGCCATCATCAAGCTTGGCACGTGGGGCGAGCACCTGTCCGCCGCCTGATTGCCGGCCATTACCTAACGCCAATAACAGCAGCGAGACATCCTGCTCTTTATCGCCCCAGTGAAGCGTGCCACGATAGCTGCGATGCCGCCAGGCTTTAAGCGCCCCCATTAAGGAGTATGCACCTCCGCCTAACAAGCGTTTCAGCGTCTTCGGTGTTGAAGAGGTAATTTCCGCCCCAAATCCGCCCGTGGTCATGTTGACGTAGTACTGAACGACGGTTTTATTATTAGCCTCAGCCGTTACTCGTACGACATCAACGGGGTATGCGCTTAGTGTCCTTGCCTGTGCCAGCGCAGGGCTTGGCTCCAACGGTAACCCCGTGGAGGTGGCAAAGTCGTTGGCACTGCCCAGCGGCACAACGCCCAAAGCGGGACGCTTATCATGAGCGACACGCATTAGCCCGTTAACCACTTCGTTAACAGTGCCATCGCCGCCGCAGGCGATGACATGGGTGATGCCCATATCACATGCCTGCTCGGCAAAGAGAGCGGCGTCACCGCCCTCCCATGTTGAGCGCACGGTAATCGGCATCCCTGCCTCACGCTGCTCTTCAACGGCTTCACGCAGTGCCGGGTTCCCGGCTGATTTACCATTTATAATCAGTAAAAAATGCGGTTGTGAGTCGTTCACCAATGGCTTCCCTTTCATGGTTGGAACGCTGGGAGTGCTTACGCCAGCGCTTTTTCAACTACTTCATATACGTTCGAAGATAGCGGCTCTTTTTTGATACGTTCCAACTGCGCATGCATTAAGGCCTGGCGCGCTTCGTCAAAACGCTGCCAGCGTGTTAGCGGGGTAACCAATCGCGCGGCAATTTCCGGGTTTAGTCGATTAAGCTCAATCACCACATCGGCAAGCAGCGCGTAACCCTTACCATCCAGGCGATGGAAATTAACCCGATTTTGCGTAAAAGCACCCACTAGCGCACGTACTTTGTTTGGGTTCTTGATTGAAAATGCCGGATGCTGCATCAAGAACTCGACACGCTCCAGCACATCAGGCTGAGGCCGCGTCACCTGAATCGTAAACCACTGATCCATAACCAGCGAATCATGCGCCCATTTTTCACCAAACGCTTTTAAAGCGGGTGACGACACGTCATCACGTTCGCTATGCACAAGCAGCGTTAGCGCATGGCTCACATCGGTCATATTGTGGTCAGCGGCAAACTGGGCCTGACAAAATGCAATCGCCTGCTCATCCTCAATCGACATCAAATAGCTAAGCGCTATGTTTTTAAGACTACGCTGGGCGATTTGCTCAGGCGTTGGCGCGTAAGCCTCCTCCGAGCGATTGGCTTCAAACGTGGCCACAAATTCATCGCGAAGTGCTAACGCCAATGATTGGCGCACAAACTCACGCGCCGCGTGAATCGCATCGACATCGACGATCGGCTGCTGCTCGGCAATGTAGGCTTCAGAAGGCAGGGTTAGCATCTCGGCCAGCACCGCCTTGTCAGACGTGGAGCTTGTCAGCAGCGCTCTAAAGGCTTCCGTAACGCGGCCATCCATGACTTTTTCAACGCCATTACGATGCGCCGCGATCAGATCGTCCAACGCCAGCATGGCCAAGCGCTGACCGGCATCCCAGCGGTTAAAACCATCACTATCATGGGTGAGCAAAAATGCCAGTTCTTCACGTGAATAGGGGAAATGTAGCTTCACTGGCGCCGAGAAGTCACGCAGCAGTGACGGTACTGGCGCCTCGGCGACATCGGTAAAGACAAAGGTCTGCTCGTTATCGCGTAAATGGATCACCGCATCCTTGCCCAGCACTTCCCCGGCCATGGTCAGCGTTAAGTCCTGACCAGATTTGGTTCCCACCAGCCCCATCCGCACAGGGATATGCAGCGGCTGCTTCTCGGTTTGGCCGGGCGTGGCAGGCGTGCGCTGCCGAAGCGTTAGCCTGTATTCACTATGTACATAGTCGTATTCACCGTGGACATCAATCTCTGGCGTACCTGCCTGCGCGTACCAGCGCATAAATTGATCAAGCGTTTGGCCCGACGCCTCTTCCATACAGCCAACAAAGTCTTCAATGGTGACCGCCTGACCATCAAAGCGCTCAAAGTAGGCATCGGCCCCTTGGCGGAAATTTTCCCACCCCACCAGGTTACACAGCATACGCACTACTTCTGCACCCTTTTCATAAATAGTCAGGGTGTAGAAATTGGTGATTTCAATGTAGTGGTCGGGGCGCACAGGATGCGCAGTGGGGCCTGCATCTTCTGCAAACTGCGCCGTACGGAAAAAAGACACATCTTGAATACGCTTAACCGGCGCCGAGTTGGTATCAGCGGAAAAACACTGGTCCCTAAAAACGGTAAAGCCTTCTTTCAGCGATAGCTGGAACCAGTCACGACAGGTCACTCGATTGCCGGACCAGTTATGAAAATATTCGTGGGCCACAATGCCTTCCACGTTTTGAAACGTGGCATCGGTGGCGGTATTGGGATGCGTCAGTACAGCGGCAGAGTTGAAAATATTCAGCCCCTTGTTCTCCATCGCTCCCATATTGAAATCGTTAACGGCCACGATCATAAACAGATCAAGGTCATATTCGCGGCCATAGGTCTGTTCATCCCACGCCATGGAACGTTTGAGCGAAGCCATGGCGTGTTCGGTTTTATCCAGATTTTCCTCTTCTACCCAAATTTGCAGCGTGACATCACGGCCGCTCATGGTAGAAAAGTGGTCTTCAACCTTGTGTAAATCACCCGCTACCAACGCAAACAGGTAGCACGGTTTAGGATGCGGATCTTCCCATTTCACGAAATGGCGACCGTTTTCCAATATACCGCTGTCCACGGGGTTGCCGTTGGCCAGCAAAACGGGTTCGTTGTTTTGATCACCAATGACCGTGACGGTGAAGGTGGCCATCACATCCGGGCGGTCTGGGTAGAACGTAATGCGCCGAAAACCTTCCGCTTCACACTGGGTACAGTACATACCACTCGACTGGTAAAGCCCTTCCAGAGCAGTGTTAGCACCAGGCGCAATTTCTACCTCACTTTCAAGGCTGAACGCTGCCGGCACCTGCATAATACGCAGGCTGCCCTCATCCAACTGGTAATCCGCTTCCGCTAGCGGTGTGCCATCAATGGCCAACGAGATCAGCGACAACTGCTCGCCATTCAGCACCAAGGGCGTTTGGGCGTCTACGTTTTCGTTACGTTCAATCAACAATCGTGCTTTTACACGGGTGGCAGCAGGGTCAAGATCAAACGTCAGCTCGGTATGGGTGACCTGGTAGGCGGGCGGCTGATAGTCGCTTAAATAAACCGGCTGCGGATCAGACATAGTGCGTTAGCTCCTGTAATAAACGATGGTTGCGAGTAGACAAAAGAGTGGCAAAAAATGGGGCAGCGCATAGACACCGCCCTACACGTGATAAGGCTTAATCGCGGAAATTATCAAACTGCAGAGGTAGTTCAGGCCCCTCTTCACCCCGTAAAAGCGCCATGACGCCTTGTAAGTCGTCACGTTTTTTCCCGGTCACGCGAACTTTTTCACCTTGAATTTGCGCTTGGACTTTAAGCTTACTCGCCTTGATACGCTTTACCACATCCTTGGCTTCTGCCGCATCAAGCCCCTGCTTCAAAACGACTTCCTGACGCGCCTTCACCCCGGAAAGCTCGGGGTCTTGAACATCCATGCAGCGCGCATCAATGCCTCTGGCAATTAACCGACCGCGCAGTACATCCAGCATCTGTTTGAGTTGAAAATCGACCTGGGCCTCTAACTGCACTTTTTCGCCTTCAAGGGCGAAGCTTGCGTCAACGCCTTTAAAATCAAAACGCGACTGCACTTCACGATTCGCCTGGTCAACGGCGTTAGACGCTTCGTGCTGATCAAATTCCGACACAATATCAAAAGAGGGCATGGCATTTTTCCTGGCAAGTTATGAAGGGTTATTTTAGAGCAGTAAGCTGCCTATCGGCCAATTCTGTTATTGATTAGCCACAAAAACCTCGATTCCTTCGGAAAAGCTTAACAACTGTATAAATTTTATTCACATTTAAGCCATCATCACGGCATTGCAAGCTCTATATGGCGTAGGCTAGAAATCTTCATGCAGCCTTTTAAGAGGAAAGTGACGGTGAAAGACCGCGATACACGCCATAAAGCGTCGATGGAAAAACTCAAAGCCCGCGTGGATGAAAAAGTAGCCAGCGCCACAGAACAACGCGGACTGCTGCTGGTGAATACCGGGAATGGTAAAGGCAAGACCACGGCCGCCTGGGGCACCGTCACCCGTGCGTTGGGCTATGGCTATCACGTGGGGGTTATTCAGTTTATTAAAGGCTTATGGGAGTGTGGCGAACGCAACCGTTTGGAAGATGACCCTAATCTTGACATAGCAATTATGGCGACGGGCTTTACCTGGGACACCCAAAACCGTGAGGCCGACACTCAAGCCTGCCTGGCCGTTTGGAAAGAGGCTGAGCGCATGCTGGCTGACCCAAACACTTACCTGATCGTGCTGGATGAAATTACCTACATGCTCAAGTTTGGCTACCTGGATATCGCCACCGTTAAAGCGGCGCTTGAAAATCGCCCCAGCGAGCAGACGGTAATTATTACGGGGCGTAATGCGCACCGTGAACTGATAGCCATGGCGGATACCGTCACCGAAATGCAGGAAGTTCGCCACGCCTTTAATAATGGCCTACAGGCACGTCGCGGCATTGATTTTTAATCAATATTTACCAAAAAGGGGCGCCAAGGCACCCCTTCTCATACACCCGGCGATATTCTCAGCGAGTGTTATTCGACGACAGCGGATTATTCGCCGTCAAACGGATTGCGCAGTACGATGGTTTCAACACGGTCTGGCCCCGTTGAAATAATATCAATACTGGTGCCCACCTGCTCTTCCAGGAAACTGATGTAAGCGCGGGCGTTAGCCGGTAAGTCGTCGACGTTTTTAGCACCCAGCGTCGACTCTTTCCAGCCTGGTAAATCCTGATAAAGCGGCTCTATGGCTTCGTAGCCTTCAGAATCAACCGGGTTGTCCAGCACGTCACCATCTTTACTGCGATAGCCCACGCACACCCGAATATTTTCCAGACCATCGAGCACGTCAAGCTTGGTCAGGCAGATGCCGGATATGGAGTTAATTTGTACCGCATGACGCAGGGCCACAGCATCAAACCAACCGCAACGGCGTGGACGACCCGTGGTGGCGCCAAACTCGTGGCCACGCTCAGCCAGGTGACGGCCATGGTCGTCGAACAGCTCAGTGGGGAACGGCCCTGAACCCACGCGCGTGGTATACGCTTTGGTAATACCCAGCACATAATCCAGGTAAAGCGGGCCGACACCAGAACCCGTGGCCGTGCCGCCAGCCGTGGTGTTGGAGCTGGTAACAAACGGGTACGTGCCGTGGTCGATATCCAGTAGCGAGCCTTGGGCGCCCTCAAACAGAATATTCTCACCCGCCTTGCGCAGGTCGTGAACCATGCTCACGGTATCGCATACCATCGGACGAAGCTCATCGGCCATTTGCATGGCGCTATCCAGCACTTCCTGGAAGTCGACGGCGGGTTCACCGTGGTAGTTAACCAATACGAAGTTGTGGTAATCCAGCACTTCGCCCAGCTTGGAGGCAAACCGCTCCCGATGAAGCATATCGCCCAAGCGCAAGCCACGGCGTGCCACTTTATCTTCGTAAGCCGGACCAATGCCTCGACCCGTTGTGCCAATCTTGGCAACGCCACGGGCTTTTTCGCGGGCCTGATCAAGGCGCACGTGGTAAGGCAAAATCAGCGGGCAGGCAGGTGAAAGGCGCAGGCGCTCACGCACCGGTACACCTTTATCTTCAAGCTCGCGGATCTCTTTGATCAGCGCTTCAGGCGAAAGCACCACACCGTTGCCGATTACGCAGGTTTTACCCGGACGCAGGACACCCGACGGAATGAGATGAAGCACCGTTTTTTCACCGTCGATTACCAGCGTGTGGCCCGCATTATGGCCACCCTGGAAACGCACTACCGCCGCCGCTGACTCGGTGAGCAGGTCAACAATCTTGCCTTTGCCTTCATCACCCCATTGGGTGCCCAGGACTACGACATTCTTACCCATTATGCACTCGTCTCTTGTGTCAGGGCCGTTGTCTGCCAACAGCCATCGATAAACTCAAGACGGCGGTCACACTTGTGCTCCGCCGGCCCAGTACGCTGCCCAGGCAGCGCTTGAATAACGCGTTCTCCCTGCTCTCGCAGTGCAACTATGGCAGCGTTGAGAGACTCTTCCTCTTGGGCAGGCGCCCAAATGGCGCCGTTGCCTGGCGATGCCAAGGCCAATGATGCCAGCTGCTTTAAATCCATCGAAAAGCCAGTAGCCGGACGTGCACGCCCAAAGGCGCGCCCCGTATCATCATAGCGGCCACCCTTTGCAAGCGCATGGCCGTAACCTGGCACATAAGCGGCAAACATCATGCCTGTGTGGTATTGATACCCACGCAACTCGGCAAGATCAAAATAGAGCGACACGTCAAAGCGAGCCAACACGCCCTGATACAGCGCACTTAACTGATCAAGCGCGGCGGTTACAGAGGCCGGAGCACCTGCAAAGCGCTCGCGTGCTTGCTCAAGTATACTGGCGTCGCCGTGCAACTCACCTAGCGCCATAAACATATCAGCCAGTACCGGGTCGCTGACGCTTGCGTTAACTTGCTCCGCCAATTGTCCCGGCGACTTGAGTGCCAGTGCCTCAAACAGCGTGCTCTCCTGCTCATTATTAAGCGCGGCAGCGTCTACCAAACTACGGTAAATGCCGATATGCCCAAGAGCCAGATGTATTTCACCTGCGCCTGCGGCTTTTAAACTGGCGAGCGCCAAATGAATGATTTCACTATCGGCCTCTAACCCAGCATGGCCAAACAGTTCGACGCCGACCTGAACAGGGCTGCGTCCACCCTGATGCTGATCAGCTTTAGCGCGCAGTACGTTCGTGCAGTAGCACAGCCGAACGGGCCCTTGGCGTTTGAGCGAGTGGGCATCCATACGCGCCACCTGCGGCGTAACATCTGCCGAGGCGCCCATCATACGGCCGGTTAATTGGTCTGTTAGCTTAAAGGTTTGCAGATCAAGGTCGGTACCGGTACCGGTCAACAAGGAGTCTAGAAACTCCACCGGTGGTGGCATGACCTGGTCATAGCCCCAGCAATGATAAAGATCAAGCAGCGCGCGGCGCAGCTCTTCCATGCGGCTTGCCTGAGGCGGTAGCACCTCATCCATGCCGTCGGGCAACAGCCAGCGGTCAGCGATGGTCATGTAAACAATCCTGCAAGACGATGAAGGCCCTGGAGTCGATGAATACGCGCTTGACGCATTAACGTTAAATGAGGGCCACAAAAAAACCGGGCGACGCCCGGTTCAATTAAGTCTACCACGTTTGCTCAAGGGATGAACCCCGCCATGCGTTCTGCTTCATGGCAAAATTCACCCCTATACCAACTTACTCTTCTCCGCCTGCTTGCCCGTTAGGATTAGCACTGCGCAGGTAACGGAAAAAGTCGCTGCTGGGGTCTAATACCAGCATATCACCGTCGCCCGAGAAGCTATCGCGGTAAGCATTCAAGCTACGCCAAAAGGAGAAAAACTCCTGATCCTGGCCATACGCTTCAGAAAAGATACTGGCTGCCTGAGCATCACCTTCACCGCGCAGCGTCTCTGCACGCTCATTTGCCTGAGCGATAAGTACGTGGCGACGACGGTCAGCATTAGCGCGAATACGCTCCGCTTCTTCCTGTCCCTGGGCACGCCATTCGCGGGCTTCGCGCTCACGCTCAGAGCGCATCCGCTCAAAGACTGCCGCTGACACGTCTTCAGGTAAATCAATACGCTTGATGCGAATATCGCGGATAGCGACACCCAGCTCATCACGCATCAGGCTATCCAGCTCTTCGGTAGGGCCAATCATCAGGTCATCACGGCGCTCGGCAATGATTTCCTGCAGATTAAGACGGCCAAACTCGTTACGTAAGCTCTCGTCAACACGTGGCTGAATAAGGCGGATCGCCATCATTTCATCGCCTGCCGTTGCCTCGTAGTAGCGGGTAGGATTAACCACCTGCCATTTAACGTAGGAGTCGACGATAACTGCTTTTTGCTCAAGCGTCAGATAACGACTGGTATCGGTATCCAGCGTCAGCAGGCGCGTATCAAACTTACGGATCGTTTGAGCAACCGGTATTTTGACATGCAGGCCAGGCTGAATATTCTCTTCAATAACCTCACCAAAGCGCAGTTTTACGGCACGCTGTGTCTCATCAACAACATACAGCGAATTACTTGCCAACCACGCGACAACAGCCAAGCCACCAACGATCAGCAGGGATCGATTATTAATCATTTACCGGCCCTCCCTGCGAATAGAGCTACTACTTGAAGATGAAGAATTCGTCGTTTGGCTTCCACGTAAACTTTCTACAACACGCGGATCCAACTCCTCACTGCCTGAGCCACTGTCATTAGCGCTTGATGCGCTATTGCTGCGCCCACTATTGCCACGCATTTGATCAAGCGGCAGATACATTAGCGGTGCATTTTCGCTTACATCCATGAGTACCTTGGGTGTACCGCCATAGACGCTTTCAAGCGTATCCAGGTACATCCGCTCACGCATTACCTCTGGCGCATTTTGGTACTCTGTTAACAAGGCATTGAAGCGATTCGCTTGACCCTGAGCTTCAGCCACTACCGACTCACGATACCCTTGGCCTTGCTCAACCACGCGTTGGGCTTGACCCTGAGCGGCCGGGATAATGGCGTTAGCGTAAGCCATGCCTTCGTTAATGGTACGCTGGCGGTCTTCGCGAGCACGAATTACATCATCGAATGCGCCGATAACCGGCGCAGGTGCGGAAGTCGACTCAATGTTAATGGTTTGTAAACGGATACCCGCTCCATACGCATCAAGATAGGACTGCAAGCGGCTAGCGACCGAGCTGCCCAGGATTTCACGTCCTGAGGTCAGGATATCGATCATGTCTGTGCCACCTACAACGTGACGCAAAGCAGAATCAAGCGCATTTTCCATGGACAGTGCAGGATCACGCACATTGAGAACAAAATCTTGCGGATTTGCGACCTGGTACTGCGCCGATATTTCCACTTCCACGATGTTTTCATCGCGCGTCAGCATCGCCTGGGTTTGTGACACAGAGCGAACGCGCGTGACATTTACCATGCGGACATCGTCAATCAATGGCGGATTCCAGTGAAGACCCGGCCCAACAACGCTCTGGTACTCACCAAAACGTAACACAACGCCACGCTCAGACTGATCCACCAGATAGAAGCCGGAGGCTGCCCAAATCGCTAGCGCAACCACAACTAAAAGGCCCGGCAATGCAAGCGTATTACGTGGCTTACCACCACCGCTTCCACTGTTCCGCTTGTTTCCGTTGCCTTTTTTACTGCCGCCGCCCAGCATGCCGTTCAGCTTGTCTTGAAACTTCTTGAGCGCTTCATCAAGGTCAGGAGGGCCTTGGTTATTACCCCCATTATTCCCGCCCCGATTACCGCCGTCGTTGCCACCACGGTTATCACCGTCGTTGCCACCCCGTCGACCACCACCACTCCATGGGTCGTGCTGGTTGCCACCACCAGGCTCATTCCAGGCCATACTTCGTCTCCACTAAGGTGCTCATCTGCGCATGGCATGCCTTCGGCAAGCTCCATGCGCTTTATTGAAATTATTGCTATATCAAACTGTTATTACCATCCCTTACACGAGTAGAAAAGCAAGGACCTACCACTCGTCAACTTCACGCAATGCTACAGGCAAATAGGTGTTAGCACGCTCACCCAGCTGCGCCATTAATTGGTTAAAGTCGCGACGCGGTAGTCGAACATCCAATACAGAGCGCCCCTGCTCATCAAATGCTTCCTGACGCACGGCGTTTAGCTCATGAAGTCCTGCCCGCAGCTTGCCCTGTTCTGGCGTCAGTGTCAGCGAAAATCCGATGACATCGCCAGCCAAGCGCTCAGTAAGCGCTTCATGAAGTAGCTCAAGACCTTGGCCTTGTTGAGCAGACAACCACACCACTTCAGGCACGCCATGCCCATCACGCTCAATACGCGGCGCGCTATCAAGCTTGTCGATTTTATTCATTACCTTGAGAACCGGCACACTATCGGCGCCAATCTCTTTCAATACGTGCTCTACCTGGTCAACGTTTAGCTCGCGATCAGGATCGGCTGCATCAATCACATGCACAAGCAAGGTGGCTTCCGCTGCCTCCTGAAGCGTCGCCTGGAACGCCTCAACAAGCTTATGGGGCAAATGCCGGATAAACCCTACTGTATCCGCCATCACCACCGGGCCCACGTCTTCGATCTCAAGGCGCCTCAGTGTCGGGTCCAGTGTTGCAAACAATTGGTCAGCGGCATACACATCGGCATTGGTTAACGTATTAAACAGCGTCGATTTGCCTGCGTTGGTATACCCGACCAGCGACACACTGTGGATTTCCGCACGTGCACGGGCGCGGCGGTTCTGCTCACGCTGGCTACGCACTTTATCCAATCGCTTATTGATGGACTTAATACGCCCTCTTAATAAACGGCGGTCGGTTTCCAGCTGCGTTTCGCCGGGCCCACGCAAGCCAATCCCGCCTTTTTGGCGCTCAAGGTGCGTCCACCCACGCACAAGGCGAGTAGACATATACTCTAGCTGAGCAAGCTCGACCTGCAGCTTACCCTCATGGGTTCGTGCCCGTTGCGCAAAAATATCGAGAATCAGACCCGTACGGTCAAGGACTCGGCACTTGAGTTCTTTCTCAAGGTTGCGCTGCTGGGAAGGACTTAAACTATGATTGAAGATCACCAGCTCCGCCTCATGAGCCGCGAGCATCGCTCGCAACTCTTCCAGCTTTCCCGAACCCACAAAGGTTCGTGAATCAGGGCGCTGACGACTAGCGGTGAGCAGCGTCGCGGGCTCTGCACCTGCAGAGCGCACGAGCTCTAAGAACTCACCCGGGTCTTCACGTGCTTGTTCGTCATGAAAATCAACGTGGACAAGAACTGCCGTTTCACCGGCTTCTGGGCGTTCAAAAAACAATCAATACCTCGAGGACTCTATTGCTCATCCAGCGGTGTTAAATATCCGCATCAGGCGCGGCCGGGTCTTGTGCCGGCAAACGCACATTACGCGAAGGCACCACCGTGGAAATAGCATGTTTATAAACCATCTGACTAACGGTGTTACGCAGCAGAATAACAAACTGGTCAAACGATTCGATCTGGCCTTGAAGCTTAATGCCATTTACCAAAAAGATGGAGACCGGAATGCGCTCTTTGCGCAAAATATTCAAGTAAGGATCTTGAAGGGACTGCCCTTTGGACATGTTGCTCTCCCTAAACTGTCGTTGGGGTTGGTTGTTAAATGGCGTGCCCTACTGGTGCTACGCCGCAATCTATTTGCCCGAAAGGCCCGTGTGGTTGAAAAGCGCCCTTCGGCTACTCAAAAACACACGCTCACGAAACCACTATCTTACGCTAAGCACCGCTTTCACGCACGAATTTCAGCGTCTTATCCACCACGTCCAACTGCTGCGAATCAATCCAGGTAAGATTAGACCAGCTTCTTAACCAGGTTAGCTGACGCTTGGCGAGCTGGCGAGTAGCAATTACGCCGCGCTCCTTTAAGACAGCATAGTCGTACTCACCGTTCAGATACTCCCACACCTGACGATAACCCACGCTTTTCATGGCGGGCAGCTCCAGATGCAGGTCACTACGCTTTTTGAGGGCGGCCACCTCATCTATCAAGCCCTCCTCAAGCATAGCGGCAAAACGTTTTTCAATACGTGCGTGTAAAACACGTCTGTCGTCTGGCGCCAACGCAATGGATAGCACGCGCCAAGGGAAAGGCGCTGGCTGCTGCTCACCCCACAGTTCACTCATTGAGCGCCCACTGGCGTAATAAACTTCGAGTGCGCGCATTAAGCGTTGAGGATCATTGGGATGGATGCGCTGCGCCGACACAGGATCCACATCCATCAGTTTTTTATGCAGCGACTCCAGGCCTTCTCTTTCACGCTGTTTGGCTAGCTGCTCGCGAATAGCGGGGTCCGCCGCAGGCATATTTGCGACCCCTTCAACCAGGCGCTTGTAGTACAGCATGGTGCCGCCCACGAGCAGTGGCACCTTTCCCGCTGCGCTGATTTGCCGCATCTCACTAAGCGCATCTTCTCGAAAATCAGCGGCTGAATAGGGCTCTGCCGGATCACGCAGATCTATTAACCGATGGGGTGCACGGGCAAGCTCAGCAGCACTGGGCTTAGCACTACCAATATTCATACCGCGGTAGACCATTGCGGAATCAACGCTGATTAGCTCATGCCCTAGCCGCTCGTGCAGCGCGATTGCCGTATCGGTTTTTCCGGCCGCTGTGGGACCCATTAAAAAAATCGCCCAAGGGCGTGTATCAGCCATACCGTGGCAAACTCCGCCAAAAAATAACAGGGATTAATTCAGCCAGCCGCCACTTGGCAACATCTGGCAGCACCACTACTGTCCGCGCAAAAACAACCGATCAAGCGCTTTTAGGTTCATTTGTGTCCAGGTAGGCCGACCATGATTACACTGATCGCTACGCTCGGTGCGTTCCATATCGCGCAGCAGTCCATTCATCTCTTCAATAGTTAGCCGTCGATTCGCACGCACGCTACCGTGGCATGCCATGGTGGAAAGCAGCTCATGAATACGTGTTTCTACCTGATGGGTGCGCCCAAAACGGGCAAGCTCTTCAAGCATTTCGCGCACCAGTGCTTCCGGGTCAGCCTGGGCCAAAAGCGCAGGCAACTGGCGCACCAGCAGCGTTTCTGGCCCTGCAACATCCAGCTCAATCCCCAATTGAGAAATGGCTTTCTGTTCGCTTTCTGCCGTTGCCA
This sequence comes from Halomonas sp. 72, assembly GCF_052379785.1. NCBI lineage: Bacteria > Pseudomonadati > Pseudomonadota > Gammaproteobacteria > Oceanospirillales > Halomonadaceae > Halomonas > Halomonas sp. 72. The sequence continues at coordinate 180,836 of NZ_JBQSYY010000005.1, forward strand.
CTTCCGTGCGGCTGGCAGCAAGCGACACGGGCACCAACAGCGGCTGTGTATCAATGCCACTAGCGGCTGCCAGCTGATTTTTCATCCGCTCGTAGACAATGCGCTCATGGGCGGCGTGCATATCCACCAGCACGAGCCCTTGGGCATTTTGCGCAAGAATATAAATCCCATGCAGTTGCCCCAAGGCAAAGCCTAGCGGCGGCGCACTGGTCGGGTCACTTTCAGGCATTACCGCAGGTGCTTCGCGCACCTCGCTAACAGACTCGTGACCGCCAGCCCATGCACCCGGCGGCTGCGGCGTAAGCAGCGTATCCTCATGATTAGGGTGCAAGGCCTGATAGCCCTGCATAAAGCGGCGTACTTTTTCAGCCCCCGGGTGACGGTCAGGCGCTTGAGAAAGCGCCATGCCTTGCTGCTGCCACCGGGTAGAATCGGTCTGCTCAGGTTCGGCAGTGGCACCATTCACGCCTTCTGCTGAATGCTCCGAGGCATCACTGGCATCGCCATCACTTTCTTGCGCTGGCTTAGACGTCGCCAGGCAGTGGTGCAGACTTGAGTAGAGAAAATCATGCACCATGCGCCCATCACGAAAGCGCACTTCATGCTTGGTGGGATGAACATTCACGTCGACCACATCAGGGTCCAGTGTCAGGTAGAGTACAAACACAGGATGGCGGCCGTTATAGAGCACGTCCCGGTAGGCCTGGCGCACGGCATGGGCCACCAGGCGGTCACGCACCACACGCCCGTTAACAAAAAAGTACTGCTGATCGGCCTGAGAGCGTGAGTGTGTGGGCAAGCCCACCCAACCGCTTAGGCGCAGACCACCAGCTTCGCGCTCAATATAGCGTGCATGCTCAATAAAATTCTTACCCAGCAGCGAGGCGATACGCCGCTCCTGAGCCACCGCCGTATGCCCAGCAGGTAGCTGGTGGACTACCTTCTGGTTATGACGGAGCACCCAGGTGATGTCGTAACGCGACAGTGCCTGACGCCGAAAGGCCTCTTCCACGTGGGCAAACTCGGTCTTTTCAGTACGTAAGAACTTGCGCCGCGCAGGCGTATTAAAGAACAAATCACGCACCGCAACGCTGGTGCCTCGCGGGTGTGGTGCAGGCGTTACTCGCGCCTCCATCCCTCGCCCTTCGGCCACCACTCGCCAGCCGGTTCGCGGGTCTTCTTCCGCATTGGACACAAGCTCCAACCGAGAGACAGAGCTTATTGAGGCCAGCGCCTCGCCACGAAACCCCAGAGAACCGACGCCCTCCAGGTCCTCAAGGCTTCCGATTTTACTGGTGGCATGACGTGCAAGCGCCAGCGGCAAGTCCTGCTCACTAATACCGATGCCGTCATCGCGTACTTTAATTAATCGCGCACCGCCCTGTTCGATCTCAACCTCAATGCGCTGACTTCCCGCATCAATGGCATTTTCCACCAACTCCTTGGTTACCGACGATGGACGTTCGACAACCTCCCCCGCGGCGATTTGGTTGGCCAAGCGGGGGTCGATTACATGAATACGTGATGGCAAAGAACTCGACTCGGACACCAGACACCTCAAGAGTTGGGAATACGTAATACTTGGCCCACGCGAATAACGTCGCCATTCAAATCATTAGCTTGGCGCAGCTGGCCCACTGGCACACCGTGGCGCAGCGCAATCGAAGAGAGCGTATCGCCTGACTGAATACGGTACTCATTCCCCGTAGGCTGGCGATGATTATCGCGCTGCCAGGCAAGCAGGCTCGCCGGTGGCGGGTTACGTTCAAAATGCGCGTTTAACCCGGAAAAAATCGCATCCGCAAGCCCCTGCTGATGAACGGGATCACGCAGTCGACGCTCTTCACTGGGGTTGGAAATAAAGCCAACCTCAACCAATAGCGAAGGAATATCAGGCGATTTAAGTACCATAAAGCCGGCCTGCTCAACGCGGGATTTGTGCAACCGATTAATCCGCCCCAACTGCTCAAGTACCTGCCCGCCAATAGACAGCGAATCGTTCAGCGTGGCGGTCATGGTTAAATCAAGCAAAACGCCGCGGAGCACTTGATCCTTATCACGCAGCGAAAGGTTGCCATCCACCCCTCCAATCAGGTCAGCGCGGTTTTCGCTGTCGGCAAGCCACTGGGCTGTTTCTGACGTAGCGCCACGCTGCGAAAGCGCGTATACCGAGCTGCCCTCGGGGCGCGGACTGTTAAATGCATCGGCGTGAACCGACACAAAGAAATCGGCCTTTTGCTCACGGGCAAGCTGGGTACGTTGCCGCAAGCCTATGTAATAATCACCATCACGAATAAGCACCGCTTTATAGCCCGGCGTGGCATTGATTTTGGCAGCCAACCGACGCCCGATATCCAGCACGACGTCTTTTTCTCGCGTACCGCCAGGGCCAATAGCACCCGGATCTTCACCACCGTGACCAGCATCAACGGCAATAATAACATCGCGTTGGGGGTGCGGCTGGGCGGGCTGAACTTCGGCCGGCTCAGGGCTTTGCGTTCCAGGCGACGCTTGGCTATCCGGCAATTGAGCCTGAACATCGTTTCGCTGCGCCAGCATTTCCTGATCACGAATCATCGCTTCTATCGGATCAATCGGGTTTTCAACGGCACTCTCGCCGGGATACTCAAGGTCTACCACCAAGCGGTGACCATATTGGTCATTAGGCGGCAACACAAAGTGGCGCGGTTCCACTAAGCGATTGAGTTCCAGCACCACGCGCAAACCGCCCCCATCCCGCGGCCCGGTCCGCACAACCTCAATCGCGCTGCCATCTAGCGGCAATGTGGAGGCATCCGTTTTTAGCTGGCTCTCCTCCAAATCAATCACCAGGCGCTCGGGGTCCGACAGGGAAAAAACATTCGCCTGAGTGACGCCGGAAAGATCAAATACCAGCCGCGCGTGGTCGGGGGCGGCCCATAACCGCATGCTTTCAACATCAGCGGCCTGTACAGAAGAAACGCTCGCCATTAGCGCCATCAGCCCAGGCATGAGATACCGGGCCAGGCCGGTGAATTCGTTGCTAGTTACCATGAAGTGGCACCGTCTTCTGACTGCTTAAACGATTGTCTTGACTGCAGCCCATTAAGGACGCACTCACCGTACTCACTGAGTGCGTTCAACGTCGCCTCGCGCCCTGCACCCGCTACCGTAAGTGATAAGAAAATATCGGGAGCTGGCAGCCATCCCTCGCCGCGACTTGGCCACTCAACAATACATAGAGCGTCGTCCGCCAGCACATCACGACCGCCGATAAACTCAAGCTCCTCAGGGTCAGATAAACGATAGAGATCTAAATGATAAATGCGCTGTGTGCCCAGCTCATAAGGCTCCACGAGGGTATAGGTAGGGCTTTTGACTGCCCCCAGATGCCCATAGGCCCTTAAAACTCCACGTGTTAATGTCGTTTTACCGGCGCCCAGGTCACCTTCCAGGTAAACACGCCCACGCCCCTGCAATGCACTTCCCAGCGCTTCACCAAAAGCGACCTGCGCTTCTTCATTTTCCAATTGCACCTGCATGTGGGCTGCCTTCACGGGTTGATCAATACTCGCGCATAGGATGCCAGATCACTTGCCAGCAAGCCACGTTCTCCTTGTGCCTGTGCGGCGCTGTCGGCGGCTAGCGCATGCACCATAACGCCTAACCAGGCGCTACTCTCTATCTCTGCTCGCTGGGCGACCAAGGCGCCGAGCATACCGCTGAGCACGTCACCCATTCCACCACTGGCCATACCGGGGTTTCCGTAAGGACATACGACCAAGCCACCGGGCCCGGCAATCAAGCTCCCCGAGCCTTTTAGAACAACAACGCCTCCTCGTCTACGCTGTAGCTCACGCGCAGCGGCAGGCCGGTCAGCCTGCACATCGGTGACGCTACACTCAAGCAGCCGGGCAGCTTCGCCAGGGTGCGGCGTTAATATCCAGTTATCACGGCGCTCGCTCGGCCAGTGGCTGGCGAGTAAATTAAGCCCATCGGCATCGACGACCAGCGGAGAGCCCGATGCCAGCGCGTGCTGCAACACAGCCTGCCCCCAAGCGGCCTGTCCCATCCCCGGCCCCACCACCATTACATCGGCTTTTTGCGGCAGTTCGTTTAAATCGGCGCCGCCGCGTACACCGTGCGCCATTACTTCCGGGCAACGCATCAAACTAGCGCTGATGTGCTCTGGCGCGGTAGCCAGGCTTACTTTGCCAGCGCCTAAGCGTACCGCCGCTTGGGAAGCCAGCAGCGCTGCACCACCAAACCCCGGAGCACCGCCCAAGACCAGCACATGCCCCATATCGCCTTTATGGCTGGTACGGGAGCGCGGCGCAAAGGCGTCTGTTAACCAGCCTTCGTCCAGCCGCCACGCACAAGGAGGAATATCAAAAAAGGCCTGCGCTTTAACGCCCAGGGGGCGAAAATCAATCTCCCCCGTATAGGCAGGCGCTTCGCCGGTATGTAGCCCTATCTTGTCGCCAATGAACGTGACGGTAGTATTGGCGTGAACAGCATCACCAAGGACCGCGCCCGTATCCGCGGCTAACCCAGAGGGTATATCGATCGCCAGCACGGGACATTTAGCGGCGTTGATTGCCTTAATCGCCTGTTGCGTTGCCCCTGTCACCTTGCCGGTAAGGCCAATACCGACCAGAGCATCAACAATCACTTCGCCCGAGAACACACAATCGGCGTGCCACGCTTCGCAGGCAACACCGGCAGAGGTTGCAAGCTCGGCAGCCCTGGCGACATCACCTTTCAGAGCATCCAACGGCTTTAGCGTAATACGCTGCACTTTAAGCCCTGACTGAATGGCAAGCGCTGCCAGCACATGACCATCGCCAGCGTTATTTCCCCCACCACACAACACCGTTACGCTACGCGCATGGGGCCAGCGCGCGCGAAAGCTATGCCAGGCACTGGACGCTGCTCGCTGCATTAGGGCAAACCCTTCGATACCACCGGCAATGGTACGGCGGTCCAGCTCACGTACCTGCTCCGCTTTGAATAGCGGGCGCAGCGAGGAAGTACTTAAGGTGGACACGATATCTCCTTTCGCATGTTGTGATGGCGACCAATTGCGTTAGCATAGCGCGACTAATGCTCGACCGTAGACTGATAATGCCCTGTTCCACTGCTTCTTCACTTTCAAGCCATACCATGACCACTGAACAACTGGCCCATCTTGCTGACCTCATCAAAATCTGGGGCCGCGAGCTGGGCTTTCAGCAGGTAGGTATTACCGATACGCAGCTCGATACGCATGAGCAGCATCTCAACGCATGGCTTGAGAAAGGTTATCACGGTGAGATGAGCTTTATGGACAAGCACGGCACCAAACGTACACGCCCGGCCGAGCTTGAACCGGGCACGCTGCGGATCATCAGCGTGCGTATGGATTATTTACCTCCCGAAGTTGAAACGACTCGGCTGCTGGGGCAGCCGCAAAAAGCCTATGTATCACGCTATGCATTGGGCCGTGACTACCACAAGCTAATACGTAAGCGCTTGGCTCAGCTGGGTAAAAAAATCGAACAGGAAGTAGGTCCTTTTGGCTACCGTGCCTTTGTCGATTCTGCCCCGGTAATGGAGCGCGCCCTGGCGCAAAAGGCAGGCCTTGGCTGGTTCGGTAAAAACGCCATGCTGCTCAACCCAAAAGCAGGCTCACTGTTCTTTTTGGGTGAGCTTTATACCGACCTGCCCCTCCCCGTTGACCCGCCCTACGAGCGTGAGCATTGCGGCAGCTGCGATGCTTGTCAGACCGCCTGCCCAACAGGGGCGATTGTTGACGACAAAGTGGTGGATTCGCGCAAGTGCATCTCCTATTTAACGATTGAGCTACACGGAGCGATCCCGGTTGAGTTTCGCCGCGCCATGGGCAACCGCGTATATGGCTGCGACGACTGCCAACTGGTATGTCCGTTCACACGCTTCACCCGCGTGAGTAACGAGCAAGATTTTGCCCCCCGCCACGACCTGGACCGCGCCTCCCTGCTCAGCCTGTTTGGCTGGAGCGAAGAGGCATTTTTGGACAAAACCGCCGGCAGCCCCATTCGACGTATCGGCTACGAACGCTGGCTACGCAATATTGCCATTGGCCTGGGCAACGCACCGTGGAGCGAGGCGGTTGAAGCCGCGCTGTGGGCACGGCGCGCTTACCCCAGCGCTCTGGTACGTGAACACGTTGCCTGGGCGCTTGATGAACAGCGCCTCAAGCGCGATGCACGCATTGCGACAAGCTAACGTTCAACCGAGGCTTACTCTTCTTCGTCCTGCCCGCCTGCCACGCGCAAAAAGGTATTGCGGTAGTGGGCAAGCTCAGCAATCGACTCTTTGATATCGTCCATTGCCAAGTGCACGTTGCGCTTGCTAAAGCCTGCCAGCGCGCCCGGGTTCCAGCGCTTGGCAAGCTCCTTAACGCTTGAGACATCCAGGTTACGGTAGTGGAAAAAACGCCACAGCGCTGGCATCTCACGCTCCAAAAAGCGTCGGTCCTGATGGATGCTATTACCACACATGGGCGACGAGCCTGCCACCACGTACTGGCGCAAAAATTCCAGTGTCTGCTGTTCGGCACTGGCCGTATCGTTCTGGCTGGCTTTTACGCGCGCGACCAAGCCGGACTCGCCGTGGGTCTTCTGGTTCCAGTCATCCATTTGTGCCAACAGACTATCAGGCTGCTTAACAGCAATTACCGGGCCTTCCGCCACGACGTTTAAATCCGCATCGGTAACGAGCGTTGCCACTTCGATAATGCGCTCTTTATCAGGATCAAGGCCGGTCATTTCCAGGTCGATCCAGACCAGCAGATCACTGCGAGGTTCATTACTATTGCTCATGCTTTTCTCCAGGATAGCCAACGGGTCGAGTTACCCGGCGCCAGTTAACAGGTACACTATCCTCCATTGTACCGAGCATCGGGTGGTCATGAGCAAACGTAAATTAAGCCGCCAGCAGCAGTGGCGAGTCGACAAAGTCCAGGCAGAGCGTGCTAGCCGCGCTGAAAAGCGTGATGTACGCGACGCAGAAAAGTTGGCGGCAGGCGAATACGGCGCCGAACAGCCCGGCCGGGTGATGGCGCATTTCGGGCGAACGCTGGAAGTACGTAATGCCGAGGGCACACCGGTACGCTGCCATCTACGTGCTAATCTGGACGGCATGGTGACCGGTGACCGAGTAATCTGGCGGGCAGGCCAGGAGGGCTCCGGCGTTGTTGTGGCCCGCGAAGAGCGCGACAGCGTGCTCAAGCGCCCTGACGCGCGTGGCCAGCTCAAGCCGGTCGCCGCCAACATCGACCAGATTTTAATCGTTTTTGCCGTTGAGCCGGCGCCGCACCCTAATTTGATTGACCGTTATCTGGTCGCCGCTGAAGCCACCGCTATCGCGCCTGTTCTGGTACTCAACAAAATCGACCTGCTGCCAGACGATGGCGGCGAGCTTGGCAAGCTACTAGAGCGCTACCGTGCGCTAGGCTACCCGGTGGTGCGCACCACGACGGCCAATGAAGAAGGGCTTGCCCCTTTACGCCAGCAACTTGAGGGTCGCACCTCGGTGTTTGTGGGCCAAAGCGGCGTGGGTAAATCATCGCTAATTGACCTGCTGTTGCCCGATGAGTCATTGCGTATCGGCGCGCTTTCCGAAGACTCGCGTAAGGGCACGCACACCACGACTACCGCACGGCTCTATACCATGAACCGCGATGAAGTCACCGATGGCGAGCTGATCGACTCTCCCGGCATTCGGGAATTTGGCTTGATTCATTTGACCGAACAGGACGTGACCGACGGCTTTATCGAGTTCCGCCCTTTCCTGGGCTACTGCCGTTTTCGTGATTGCCGTCATCGGGAGGAGCCTGGCTGCGCTTTACTTGAAGCGGTTGAGGAAGGCAAGATTCACCCGGAACGTTTTGCCAGCTATCGCCGGATTCTCGATAGTTTAGACGCTTGATTTTAAAGGAGCTAACCATGAGCACCGAGCACCCATCGTCAGAGTCAAATCTTCTACCGCTGATCGTTGAGCCAGAACAGTTACAGAGCCACCTGGGTCAACCAGCGCTTTTGATCATTGATGTGCCGGTGAATCCGGATAACTACCGCCAGGGGCATGTGCCGGGCGCGGTATATCTGGATTTTCGCTATCTGATGCGCGGCGAAGGCCCGGTGCCCAATGACGTTCCCGATGTAGGCTTCTTATCGCAACTATTCAGCGCATTGGGGCTTACTCGCGACACCCACGTTGTAGCCTATGATGACGAAGGCGGCGGCTGGGCAGCACGCCTTTTATGGACGCTGGAGCTGATTGGCCACACCCGCTACTCCTATTTAAATGGCGGCATTCATGCCTGGCGTGATGCCGGTATGCCCGAAAGCACGGAGCAAACCCGTCCCTCGCCTAGCGAATACCATGCACAAATTTTAAACCCGCAGGCGCTCATCACCTGTGATGAGATTAAAGCCAAGCTGGGTGACAAGCAGTTTGCAGTTTGGGATGCGCGCTCCAAGGGCGAATATGACGGCGAGCAAGGCAATAATAAGCATCTTGGCCACATTCCAGGTGCGGTCAATATGGATTGGCTAAACGCCATGGACCGGACCCGCGCCCTGCGTATTCGCGACTACGCCGAGCTTATAACCGAGCTTGGGGCCATGGGCCTAACGCCCGATATGGAAGTAGCCACCCACTGCCAGAGCCACCACCGCAGCAGCTTTACCTGGCTGGTGGGTAAAGCGCTAGGGTTTAATATACGCGGCTATGCGGGCTCCTGGGGCGAATGGGGCAACCGCGACGATACGCCGATCGAAAAGTAACGTAACCGGCTTGGCTGGCACGACGTTTAACCACTGCTAAAAGTAATTAATGTGACGCTACCTCAAAAAGCTTTCTCGTTACTCCAGTACCCGCTTCCTCATCATGCTATCTCGCGTCTGACCGGCACGTTTGCGCAGAGCGAGGCGCCTTGGCTGAAAAACATGCTGATCAAGGCCTTTATCAAGCGGTTTAACGTCGACATGAGCCAGGCACTTGAGCCGGACCCTACGGCATACACCAATTTTAACGCGTTCTTTACCCGCGCTCTAAAAGCGGATGCTCGTCCATTGGGGCAAGGCATTTTAAGCCCGGCCGATGGCTCGCTTTCGCGCCATGGCCGCTTGCAGGCGGGCCAGCTGGTTCAAGCCAAGGGCCACACCTATTCGGCGCAGTCGTTACTGGGCGGGGATGCCGCGCTTGCAGAAGAGTTTATGGGCGGCAGTTTCGCGACCGTTTATCTCTCGCCACGCGACTATCACCGTGTACATATGCCCATGACCGGCACGCTGCGGGAAATGATTTATGTGCCTGGGCGAATTTTCTCGGTGAATAAAGCCACCGCGAGCTACGTGCCGAACCTGTTTGCACGCAACGAACGCCTGGTATGCATTTTTGATTCAGAGCACGGCCCATTTGCCATGGTATTGGTCGGCGCGATGGTGGTTGCCGCCATTGAAACCGTGTGGTCTGGGCAAGTTACACCGCTGGCGGGCGTGCCTCAACGCACACGTTTTGACAACACCATCACCCTTGAGCGCGGCGAGGAAATGGGGCTATTCAAACTCGGCTCTACCGTTGTGATGTGTTTTGCCAAGCCGGTTACGTTTAGCAATCCAGCAACGCGTGAGGATTATCGGCCAGAAACCATGGTGCAAATGGGCCAAACCCTCGGTGATTTTCCGCCAGCCCCGCCTATCGCTTAGCGTTAGCAATTAGGCGTCGAAAAGGTGAGCACGTCTTCAAGGCGTGCTTTACCCAATGCCAATTGAATTAAACGATCAATTCCCAGCGCTACGCCCGCACATTCGGGCATGCCATGCTCAAGCGCTGCCAGCAAACGCTCATCAACATCGACCTCGGGTAGCCCCAGACGTCGCCGTTCAGCGTTATCGTCACTAAAGCGAGTGCGCTGCTCAGCGGCATCGGTTAGCTCGTGATACCCATTGGCCAGCTCAATACCGTTCAGGTAAAGCTCAAAACGTGATGCGACCCACTCTCCATCCACATCCTGGTGCCGGCGAGCAAGCGCCGCCTGGCTGGCGGGATAGTCCGTGACCACGCTTAATTCGTTCTGGCCCAACGTGGGCTCAATCACCATGCTCATCAAAAGGTCGAGGCAGGTATCGCGGCCTTCGTTCACCAACGCCCCGGTAGGCATCCGGCCTCGTTCAGCGGCCAGCGCGCGTAGCTTATCAAGTGACGTTGTGAAGGGGTCAACAGCCAAGCAAGTATGGAAAAGCTCGCGATAACGATAGTGCACTACCGGCCCGGCAAAAGCAGGTAACAGCGTGGCCACCAGCGTGGCGGTCTCGTCGATCAGTTCGCCAAGCGACAACCCTGGCCGGTACCATTCAAGCATCGTGAATTCGATGTTGTGGCGCGAACCCACTTCACCATCACGAAAACTTCGCGCCAGCTGAAAAATGGGCCCACTGCCTGCGGCCACTAAACGCTTCATATGAAATTCAGGTGAGGTTTGCAGCCATAACCGTCGCTGACCTTTATCAGTGCGCGCTTGAGTCGCAAGTGACACCAGGTGCACATCGGTACTTCCACCCTGCCCAAGCACAGGCGTTTCAACTTCCAGCACGTCACGTTGGGAAAAAAATGCTCGTACTTTTGAAAGCAGACGTGCTCGCTCGCGCAGCGTTTCAATTTGCGCATTTGGTCGCCACTCAATGGCCATCACCGCTCCTTGAATAAAATAAAGCCACGCAAATGCGTGGCTCTAAGGTAGTACAAATGCCGCCAAGTGCGTAATAAAGCCTACCGCTTTATCCACTTGGCTAAGCACTTAACTACTCACTTAACTACTCACTTAACTACTCACTTAATACTTAGCTTAAAAACGTACTTATCAAGCGCGAGAAACGTACTCGCCGGAGCGCGTATCGATTTTGAGCACTTCGCCCTGGTTGATAAACAGAGGTACACGAACAACAGCACCTGAAGAGAGCGTTGCGGGTTTAGAGCCGCCCTGCGCCGTATCGCCCTTCAGGCCTGGGTCAGTCTCGACCACTTCAAGCTCAATGAAGTTGGGCGGCGTCACCGAAATTGCCTTGTCGTTCCACAGTGTCAGCGTATAAGGCACCTGCTCTTTGAGCCATTTGACAGTATCGCCCAGCGCTTTTTTCTCTACGGCGTACTGCTCAAAAGAGCCGTCCGTTTTCATAAAGTGCCACATGTCACCGTCGGTGTAGAGGTACTCCATCTCCAGGTCCATGACATCGGCACCTTCCAGTGAATCGCCCGACTTAAAGGTACGCTCACCTACACGGCCGGTCATCAGGTTACGCAGCTTAACGCGGTTAAACGCCTGGCCCTTGCCGGGCTTGACCAATTCGTTCTCAACGATTGAGCAAGGATCACCGTCGAGCATTACTTTTAAACCGCCTTTGAATTCATTGGTAGAATAGTTAGCCATGTTGCCTCTCTGTGATCTATTTCAGTTAGCTATTACAGTGAGCGATGCAAGATAGCCTACGTCGCCGCAGCGTGGATAGCATCGTCAAATAAGTGCGCGCATGATAACCCGAAGGAGGGCTTTTTGCAGGAGAACATTATGATCGTTGCCTCGGATAATCACGAGCGATTCAACGAAGCCTCAAGCCCTACGTGGCAACAGCAGCTTTCCAGCGCCATTCGTGACCCACAAGAGCTTTGCAAGCGGCTTGGACTAAAGAGTGAATGGCTCTCTGGCGCACATACCGGGCATAGGCTGTTTGAAACCTGCGTACCCGAGGCCTATTTGTCACGCATTACTTACGGCGATACGTCCGACCCGCTGCTGTGCCAAGTGCTGCCCGTCAGCGATGAAGCGCTCACGCCTAGTGGTTACGTGCTTGACCCTCTTGAAGAGGCCGATCATCGCCCTGCCAAAGGGTTGATTCACAAATACGCCGGTCGGGTGCTATTAATCGCAAGCCCAAACTGCGCAATTAACTGCCGCTACTGTTTTCGTCGCCACTTTCCCTACAGCGATAATTCACCTTCCCGCGCCCAGTGGCAAGATGCTCTGGATTATCTACGTAGCAGCCCCACCATTCATGAAGCCATTCTTTCCGGCGGCGACCCGCTGGCCGCCAACGACCGTCAGCTAGCCTGGCTAGTCGGCGAGCTGGAAAAAATCCCTCATCTTAAGCGGCTGCGCATTCACACACGCTTACCCGTTGTGATTCCTGATCGTATCGATAATGCGCTACTTGCCTGGCTGGGCAATACCCGGCTGCAAAAAGTCGTGGTACTGCATATCAATCATGCCAACGAGATAGATCAAGCTGTCGTTGAGGCCTGCACCCGATTAAAAGAAGCCGGTGCCACACTGCTTAATCAAAGCGTACTGCTGCGCGGCGTTAACGACGAGGTAGGCACACTCACCGTCCTTTCAGAGCGGCTTTTTGAGGCAGGCATCCTGCCCTACTACCTGCATGTATTAGACCCGGTGCAGGGCGCCGCTCATTTTGATGTACCGGATGATGAAGCACGTGTACTCATCACCCAACTACGTGAGCACCTCCCCGGCTTTCTGATGCCCCGACTAGTGCGCGAAGTACCTGGGGAGGCGAGTAAAACGCCGCTGTGAGGGGTATCAATAGCCAAGCGAGCAGCCCGATACGGGGCTTGGCATATAAACGTTACACCATTCAGGAAATGCTTGCCGCCTCGGCGCTTTGGACAGCCCAAGAGGTTGTGCATGCCAAAACCGCTAAAGCGGTATTTTCAGTCATAAACCGGGGCTAAAGCTCAACGCCTAGCCCCTACCAGCATCGTTAACCAGATGCGCCCTCTCTCGTCTCCTCGCAGCCGCCTCGTACATAAACCTCTGTCAGCGCCACCTCAATTACCGGCGTCTGCTACGCTTAAACGAACAATTAGGTAAACATTGGGGCCATCTATTCATCACAGGAGTGATAACGCAATGTCGCGATTACAAAGACGCCGTACGGGCGCAGGGGTGCTGCTTTTAGCCGCTCTAGCGGGTGTTGTGATTTCTACTTACGCTTATATAACACCGTTGACCGGCGTAACCGGCACGCTTGGCGCATTGGTGGCTACTCTGGCCTGCGTTGTGCTCATTGCCGCGGCACTGGTGCTCTTCAAACTTAACGCCAGTGGCGGGCTCATCGCGCTTCGTACGCTTATTATTATTGGGCTGGCTGGGACATTTTTCGCCGCTATGCTTTTACACCAGTGGTGGCTGGGCGTCGCCATGGTCATAGGCCTGATCGGACTGATGGTTGATATAGCAAGCTCCCCCTCTAAACCCACTCGGACCTGAGGCGCTCTATGCCTGCTCATTATGTAAACACCCAACGCCAATGTGGGCGTTCATCCTCTCGTTTCACTGGCAACCTACTTTTAGCGCTACTGTTCACACCGTTACCGCTATTGGCGCAAGCGCTGCCTTCCGAGCAAAGCGAACCTTTAAACGAGACAAATAGCCGCCAGGCAATTCCGCTAGTCCCCGAAGGCGCCATTTGGGATAGCTTTCACGGGCAGCTTAATGCGCAAAAATATAGCCCACTGGATCAGATCAACGTAGACAACGTAGGTCATTTAGAAAAAGCGTGGGAGTTTCATACCGGCGATGTCTCCGATGGCTCTGGCGATCTTCCTCCCACGGTTTGGTCAGCAACCCCAGTATTTGCCAACGATACGCTCTATATAGGCACGCCGTTTTACCGGGTATTTGCCCTGGACCCCGCCACTGGCGAACAGCGCTGGATGTTTGACACCGAATCCTCTCTTGAAGCCTTGACCCAGCCAGCGCTTAAAAGCCGCGGGGTAGCCTACTGGGAAGCGGACGAGCCTTCTGACAATGCCTGCGATAAAATCATCTACTTCGGCACCATGGATGCTCAGCTTTTCGCACTCGATGCCGATAGCGGTGAACCCTGTGAAGACTTTGCTGATAATGGCGTTTTGAACGTTAACCAGTGGAATAATATTCCCGAAGATTGGCCGTTATCGCTCTTGCAACCCCCCACTGTCGTGGGTGACCGGCTTATCCTGGGCTGGGCGGGTAAAGACTGGGCAACCAGTGAAGCCCCTTCGGGTACCGTTTTCTCGGTCAATGCGCGCACAGGCGAGCTTGAGTGGGCCTTTGAAGCGCTATCCGAAGAGATGCGTGAACGCAGCGGTACCGCCAATGTTTGGACTCACATGGCAGCCGATGAAGAACTTGGGCTTGTATACTTACCCATCTCTTCGCCCTCGCCCAACTTTTGGGGCGGTAATCGTACCGAGGAAGTGCCGCTGGCCACGTCCACGACCGCACTGGATATTGAAACCGGAGAGGTCGTATGGTCACGCCAGTGGGTACATCACGACCTATGGGACTACGACATTAACGCCGCACCTACCCTGATGGATATTACCGTCGATGGTGAAGAGATACCGGCGTTAATGCAGGCCACCAAAATGGGTTTTCTCTTCGTGGTTAACCGTGAAACCGGCGAAGACGTGTGGCCGATTGAAGAGCGCGAGGTACCTAGCGGTGATGGCACAGTAGAGGGCGAAGTCTACTCACCCACACAGCCATTTCCCACCAAACCCGCCCCGCTGCTTGATCAGTCTGAGAAACCCAGCATCTGGGCGCTGGCCGATGCAGTGAGCTTTGGCCAGTGCTCCGCCCTTTGGGATGATCTTTGGTACGAAGGCATGTACACCCCACCTACCACCCAAGGCGAAGGAACACTTGCCTACCCGGACAGTGCCGGTGGCGTGCAGTGGGGCGGCGTGGCCTTTGACCCGGTTAATCAAACGGCCGTCGTCAATACGTCACATATTGTGCAATACGTGAAGCTATTTAATCGCGACGACTTTGAAGAAGCCGACAGAGGTTCAGGTAATGAAAGCGGATACTCTCCTCAAGAGGGCGCGCCCTACGGCATGCGCTTGGAAGTAGCGCTTAACTGGCTTGGCATGCCCTGTTGGGAGCCGCCCTTTGGCGAGTTGGTGGCGCTGGATATGACCACCGGCGATGTGAAGTGGCGCCGCCCGGTAGGCGCTTCACAGCAGTACGGTTTTTTCATGCCTGAGCGTTGGGGCTCACCAACCATTGGCGGCCCGGCTATCACGGCTGGGGGGCTTGTATTTATCGGCGCATCCATAGACGCCAAGCTTCGCGCTTACTCGCTTGAAACCGGCGAACAGCTTTGGTCTGACCAGGCGGAAGCGCCCGCAGTCGCCAATCCTGCCGTTTACGAGTACGAGGGCCGACAATATGTGGCGTTCGTAGCCGGGGGCAATACGATTGTCAAAGATCAGGTAGGCGACCAACTGGTGGTCTATGCCCTGCCGGAGTAACCATACCTAAACACCATAACCCAAAGGGGCGGCCCGTGTTTTGCAACATGGACCGCCCCTTTATCTATTCCTACCATGTTCGAAGAAGCCGTATCCGCTACCGCATGGTGCGTGCCTGGCTTCTATTGAGGCGAGCTTGGGTCGCGCTTTGTCAGCGCTGCTTCCATACGGTCCAATTGAGCACGCAGTTCTCGAACATCACTACGTAACCCCTGTATCTCAGCCTCCTCTCCTTCGCCACTGTCCAGCGCCATCTGGGCGCTCTCTTTTTGCATGACGTCCAGCACAATGCCGATCATCATATTGAGAAAGATAAAGGCGTTGAGGAATATGAACGTTAAGAAGTAGATCCAGGCATAGGGAAAGTGTTCCATCGTCGGGTACAGGACGGCGGTGGCCCAGCTTTCGAATGTCGCCACCTGGAAAAGCGTGAGCATGGCCAGCGCGATATTACCCCATAGCTGCTCATCGACGGTGTGGAACAAAAAGCTGCCGATTGCGGCATAAATGTAGAAAATAATAAACATCAAAAGCGCCACGTATCCCATACGTGGTATGGATTTGATCAGCGCCGACAGCAGCATTTGAAGCTCAGGTATCATTGATACCAGACGCAGCACGCGGAAGATGCGCAGCAAGCGCGCCAGCAGCACCATTTCTGACTCATCCATGGGGATTAGACTGGCGGTAACAATCAAGAAATCAAAGATGTTCCAGCCTTTCTTGAAGAAATCCCGCAATCTGGGCTCTGCCGCCATACGAATAAGGATCTCGACCAGAAAAAACACTGTCACCGCCATATCCAGCACGCCGAGCCACTGCTCAAACCGGCTCACCTCATCGTAGGTGCGTGCGCCAATTACCAGCGCCGATATCACAATGATGGCAATCACAAACGTCTCAAAAAACTTATTGCTACGCAGCTTTTCAAAGCGTGCCTGCCAGGTACTAAAAGAAGTGCTCATTGCTGTAAAGTTCTCGCAAGCATAGAAAATTCAAAAAATAGTTTAAAAAATGAGAAGCATTATTCATCCTCCCCATGCGGCAACGCAAATGCTACCTGCAATAACCGCCATCCGTTTGGGGCGTGCATCAACGGCAAGCACCCAATCACTTTCTCTTGTTCATTGAATACGCGGACCGATTATACGAAAGCCGCACATCTTCAAAACAAGTGATATTCTACAGTTTCGCTTAATTTACCCTTGGCCCTAGGTGTATTCTCCTCACTTTGCGGCTTTTTTTGAGATTTTATTGCGCTGGATGAGCTCATGACACTGCTTTGGATAGCCTTATTACCGTTGCTTGGGGTACTGGTGCCACTGATCACCGCTCAACGCGACCGCTCTGTGTGTTCGCTTACGACGAGCGTGGTACCGGCTGCCGCCCTGCTACTCACCTTACTTCAGATACCTGCCTTGCTGGATGGTGAAACGTTGCGCTTCCATGCTGAATGGATGCCTGAGCTTGGCTTGGAACTTGCCTTTCGTCTGGATGGCCTGTCCTTGCTTTTCAACCTCCTGATTCTGGGGATTGGCCTGCTCGTATTGCTGTATGCCCACTTCTATTTGGGCAAAGATGAACCTGTAGGGCGTTTCTACGCTTTTCTGATGCTGTTCATGGCCTCTATGGTCGGTATCTCAATGTCTGACAACCTGATTCTTTTATGGTTGTTCTGGGAGCTTACAAGTCTCTCCTCGTTTCTATTGATCGGTTTTTGGTCTTATCGTAACGATGCGCGTAAAGGCGCACGTATGGCGCTAACCGTGACAGGTGCAGGTGGCCTTGCCCTATTAGCGGGGCTATTACTGCTCGGCGATATGGCCGGCAGCTTCAATATGAGTGATGTGCTGGCCAGTGGTGCCACCATTGTGGCGGACCCACGCTACCCCATCATGCTGGCACTAATTTTATTGGGTGCTTTCACCAAATCAGCGCAGTTTCCGTTTCATTTCTGGTTGCCGCATGCCATGGCGGCGCCTACCCCGGTTTCCGCTTATCTGCATTCGGCCACCATGGTTAAGGCGGGCATCTTTTTAATGGCCCGGCTCCACCCAGCGATTGCCGGTAGCGAGCTTTGGAGCGTGGTGGTACCGCTTATCGGTTCAATCACGCTGCTATATGGCGCCTGGTTTGCTCTGTTCAAGACGGACCTAAAAGGTATTTTGGCGTTTTCTACCATTAGTCACCTGGGCCTGATTACAGTGCTATTGGGCATCGGCACGCCTATGGCCGTTTTGGCGGCGCTGTTTCATATCGTTAACCACGCCACTTTCAAAGCAGCGCTTTTCATGAGCGCAGGCATCATCGACCATGAAACCGGCACGCGTGAGCTTAAGCAACTGGGCGCGCTGCGCAAAACCATGCCCATTACTGCCCTGCTGACGACACTGGCCGCTGCGGCGATGGCAGGTGTGCCCTTCTTTAATGGGTTTCTCTCCAAGGAGATGTTCTTTACTGAAACATTAGCCACGCCCGTACTGGGCGGGTTAAGTTGGTTAATCCCTGCGCTGGCCGCCATAGGTGGTATTCTTTCCGTTGCCTACTCGGTACGCTTGGTGTATGCGGTGTTCTATGCGCCTGCGAAGGAAGCGTCACCCAAGGCGCCTCATGAGCCACCACACCTGATGCGTTTTCCGGTCGAACTGCTGGTAGTGCTCTGCATGCTGGTAGGTTTATTCCCCACGCTGATGGTTAATAACCTGCTTGAGCTGGCGACGCAAGCGGTGCTCGGTGAACCGCTGGACTTCCACTTGGCTATTTGGCACGGCGTGAACCTGCCACTCATCATGAGTATGGTGGCATTTGTTGTGGGTGTTGTCCTTTACTGGCGCCATGCTGATCTACGTCGATTCGCCCAATCGTTTGCCAGCGTCGATGCAAGCCGTGTGTTTGAGCGCGCAATGATCAGCCTTGAGCAACGTGCAGAAGCCCTCGTGGCCGCCTGGGACGGTCATTCGCTGCAGCGCTTTGTGGGCTGGCTTTTGCTGTCCACGCTGATCATGGGCGTTATCGGCTTATCACAAATTACCGAGCTTACCGGCCCCAAAGGCAATCAACCCATTGATGGCGTGCTGCTGCTAGGCGCTGGCATGTTGATTTTTGGCGGTATTGCCACGGCCGCCACTCACCGCTACCGGCTAATTTCACTACTCATGCTGTCGGTGGTGGGACTTTTTGTAGCCCTTACGTTTGCACGCTTCTCTGCACCGGATCTAGCGCTGACGCAGCTTTCGGTGGAAGTGGTAACGATGATTTTGCTGATGCTGGCGCTTTTTTTCCTGCCTCAAAAGACGCCCCCCGAATCCAGCCCCAAGCGCAATCTGCGCGACATGCTGTTAGCGGGTTCATTGGGACTTGTCATCGCCAGCATTAACTATGCGGTGATGACGCGAGATACGCTGTCGATCTCTAACTTCTTTATGACCAATAGCGTTCCTGGCGGCGGCGGCCATAATGTGGTCAACGTCATTCTGGTCGATTTCCGTGGCTTCGATACCTTGGGCGAGATTACGGTGCTGGCCTTGGCGGGCTTGGCGATTTTCAAATTGCTCAACCGTTTACGCCTGTTTATCCCGCACAGCGACGGAGAAGGCCGCGTTTGGTCCCCTGATCGTTATCCGGCCATTCTGACCTCTATTTCACTAGCTCTATTGCCGTTGGCGCTGCTGGTATCGGCGTTTATTTTCTTGCGCGGCCACAATGAGCCCGGCGGTGGCTTTATCGCTGGCTTGATCACCGCGGTTGCGCTGATTCTTCTGTATATGGCACGTGGTGTGGAGTGGACGCAACAGCGTTTGGACTTCCCCTTCCAACCCGTTGCCATTGCGGGGGTTGCGGTGGCAACGCTAACCGGCTTGGGTAGCTGGTTGTTCGGCTACCCCTTCCTGACCTCTGCCTTCAGCTACTTTAGCCTGCCGGTAGTCGGTAAGTTTGAGCTAGCCACTGCTCTGCTGTTTGATCTCGGCGTTTATCTCGCCGTCGTCGGCGCCACGCTGATGATCCTGGCCAACCTGGGCAAAGTCACCACGACTCACCGGCCAGTGGTTAATGAGCCCAAAGGCGATGAGGTCACGCCGCCACCCGCCAAGGAGCAAAGCTGATGGAATTACTTTACGCAATCACCACCGGCGTACTTAGCACCTGTGGCCTCTATTTAACGCTTCGGGGGCGTACTTTTCCCGTAGTGGTAGGTCTAACGCTGCTTTCTTACGCCGTGAACCTGTTTTTATTTTCGATGGGTGGGCTAACCACTGACGGTGCGGCCATTGTTCATGGCGAAGGCGTTTATGCCGACCCGCTGCCTCAAGCGTTAGTGCTTACCGCCATCGTTATTGGCTTCGCAATGACCGCTTTCGTCGTGATTCTCGCCATGCGCGCCCGCAGTGAAGTGGGCAACGATCATGTAGACGGTAAGAAGGAAGACCGCGAATGATGCAACACCTGATTGTTTTTCCTATCGTCCTGCCGCTGGTCGCCGGCATTATACTGCTCTACCAGCGCCAGGGATTGGTTCGCTACAAACGTATCGTGAGCGTTGTGGCCACCGTTCTATTACTGGCTGTGGCGATAGGCCTGATTAGCCAAGCCATGCGTGGCGAGATTCTTTACTACGCATTGGGCAACTGGCAAGCGCCTTTCGGCATCGTACTGGTGCTCGATCGCCTATCAGCCTTGATGCTGTTGATCACAGCCCTGCTTGCAGTGGGTGCCGTGATATTTGCCTGTGCAGGGGATGATGAAAAAGGCAGCAATTTTCACGGCCTTTTTCAGTGGCAACTCCTGGGCATCAATGGCGCGTTTCTAACCGGCGACTTGTTCAATCTGTTCGTCTTTTTTGAAGTGCTGCTTCTCGCCTCTTACGCGCTGCTGCTACACGGTGGCGGCAAAGCACGCATCCAGGCGAGCGTGCATTACGTGGTACTCAACCTGGCAGGCTCTTCACTGTTCCTGATAGCGGTAGGTACGCTTTATGGCGCTACGGGAACGCTTAACATGGCGGATATGGCGCTGCGCGTAGCCGAACTGCCTGCTGAACGCCAAGGCTTGGTGACTGCCGGCGCGTTAATGTTATTGGTGGTATTTGGCTTGAAAGCCGCCATTTTGCCGCTCTATTTCTGGCTACCGCGCGCTTATTCCGCGGCGCCCGCCCCGGTGGCGGCTCTCTTTGCCATTATGACCAAGGTCGGTATCTACGCCATCCTGCGCGTTTATCTGCTGATTTTTGGCGAAAGCGCGGGCGCACTGACCGCACTGGAGCAGCCATGGGTATGGTGGCTCGGCTTGGCAACGCTCGTTGCCGCTGGGGTAGGCATTATGGCTGCCCGAGATCTGAAACTACTGGTCGCTTACCTGGTGCTGCTGTCGGTGGGCACGCTTTTGGTCGGTGTGGGCATGCGAACAGAGCAAGCGACTTCAGCGCTTCTTTACTATTTGGTTCATACCTCCTTGATTACGGGTGGTTTATTCCTGCTGGCTGAAATGATCGGATTACAGCGCGGCAAGGCAGGGACTCGGCTGGTGAAAAGCCGCCCCATGACCCAAGGCAAGGCGTTAGCGCTACTGTTTCTTGTAGGTGCTGTCGCCGTTGTGGGCGTTCCGCCACTTTCCGGCGCCTTGGGGAAAGCACTGGTGCTCAACGCCGCTGAAGGTGCTCAGCGATTATGGCTATGGCCTACTCTACTGCTGGTGAGTTTGGCAGCCTTGATCGCTCTGTCACGCGCAGGCTCCACGATCTTCTGGCGTAGCTATCGCGGTAGTTTAGGCGGCAATGCGTTGCCACGCCGCCAATGGTTTGCCGTCATCTGGCTGCTAAGCGCGGCCCCCTTAATGACCCTGTTTGCAGGGCCCATCAGCAGCTACACCCAGGCAACGGCCGAGCAGCTATCACAGCCACAAGTCTTGATCGACACGCTGCTACTTGATGCAGGAGATGCCCCATGATTACCCCGCGCTCCTGGCTGCCGACGCCAGTTTTATCGCTATTATTACTAGGCGTCTGGCTGCTGCTTGCACGCAGTTACGCCCCCGGGCAAATCGTACTGGGCGGCATACTGGCCATTATCATCCCACTGGTGACCTATCGGTTCTGGGACACGACTCTACGCATCAAAAAGCCCTGGGTGCTGCTGCGGTTTATCTTGAGGGTTTTAAAGGATATCGTCGTCGCCAATTTTGAGGTGGCTTATCTAGTGGCCAACCCTTGGCGCAGGCTAACGCCACATTTTATTGAATACCCTTTAATGCTGGAGGAGCGCTTCACCATTACGCTGCTGGCCAGCACCATTAGCCTGACGCCTGGCACGGTATCAGCCAACCTGCGCCTCGACGGTCAATCGCTATTAATCCATGCTCTGGATGTTGATGATGAAGAGGAACTGATCAGGCAGATCCGCGAGCGGTATGAGCGCCCTCTCAAGGAGATTTACGAATGCTAAGCATTGCTTTGTACATTACCCTAGCGCTTGTCGTCATGGCGCTGCTGATGAATCTCTTTAGGCTTACCGTGGGGCCAGACCTCCCGGACCGCGTACTGGCGCTGGATACCATGTACGTTAACTCCATCGCACTGATTGTTCTGCTGGGGCTATGGCTTAACAGCAAAACCTATTTCGAGTCGGCGCTGCTGATTGCCATGCTGGGCTTTATCAGCACCGTGGCCGTGTGCAAATACATTCTGCGCGGAGACATTATCGAATGAACGCACTTTCTGTCTCGTATCACCCGGAGGCGTCGCCATGTCGCTCTTTGTAGAAGCACTTATCTCCTTAATGCTTATCACCGGCGGCGTGTTCGTATTTATCGGCTCACTGGGGATGGCTCACCTGCGCGATTTTTATATGCGCCTGCATGGCCCTACCAAGGCCACTACGCTGGGTATTGGCTGCATGCTGATTGCCTCAATGGGTTATTTTTGGAGCGTCGATGGTCACATTGATATTCAGGAGCTGCTCATCACGCTATTTCTGTTTATTACCGCCCCTGTCAGCGCCCATTTGCTTGCCAAAACCGGCCTGCACTTGCGTTTGAGGCATGCCCAAAAAACGCAGGGCAAACCGATAGAGCTTCGCTCAGAGGAAGTCGGTGATAAACCCGTCCCCCATCCCGACAAAGGCCACGGTTAGCCGTCCGGCCATGGCCCTGTAGTGAGAAAACAGTCTCTACACGGCCACGGCTTCCTAAATTTTCACAGCCCACAACCGATAAATAAAGTGCTTAACAATGACAGAGATAGTAGTGGTCGTTAGCGCTTTCCGGTAAGCTCCACAGCGTTTTTGACCATAATGAGGTGAATGTATGTGGAGCCTCCTACGGCTGTCTGCCATTACGCTATCGCTTTGTGTGTTAGCCGGTTGCTCAGACCCCAAAATAGATACCAGCTCCATGCCGGCTGCGGTTGTCTCAATTGAGAATGTACGTGAGGCGATGCCTGCTTATAAGCGTGATGAGTTTGATAAAGCGCTCGCTATCATGGCGATGCCAAACTTTGGCAGCATGGCCTTACTTAGCCCTAAACGAATGAATGCAGCCGAGATCGCTGAATCGGCCAACGTTCGCATGCATGGTCTAACGGGCGACCAGGTAATTAAACGCGCCGACGATATTCTACGTGAGAGGCGAGCCAGAGAGCGTCAGCAGGCGCTCTCTACCCTTTCCCGGTTGACTGAAAAGCAAGCGCGGGCAGATAAAGACCGAGAACAACGGGAACGCTTTAGCATTGATAACGCACGCTATTATATAAGCCAAAGCCCATACGGCACGCCAGAACCGGCGCTGGATATTGAGGTGACCAATCATACGGAGCAGGCCGTCTCGCAAGTATTTTTAAGAGGTGTTGTGACCAGCGCTGATCGGTCCGCGCCCTGGATTGATGAAACGTTTTACTATGTGATTGCGGGCGGTCTTGAAGCAGGTGAAACGGCCACGTGGCGCTTGGCACCTAATCGTTTTAGCGCGTGGGGAAACACACAAATACCCAGCGATGTATCGCTCACGGTAACCGTCAAAGGCCTTCAAGATGCCCAAGGCAACCCGTTATGGGATTCGCCTGAACTTAGCAAGAGCGAGGTAGAAAGGCTTGAGCACCTGAGCCACGAATATCAGGGCATCGCACTATCTACCACCCAGTAGTTGTCGGGTTTATAGAGTGCGTACTATTGAGTCGGTACATTACGCACCGACTCAATAGCTGGCCGAAAAACACTTAATCCATTAGATCCGTTTGGCGATAACCAATCAGATACAGCACGGCATCAATACCCAGTGTCGAGATCGCCTGACGCGCTTGAGCGCGCACTAACGGCTTGGCTCGAAACGCGATACCCAATCCCGCTTTAGCCAGCATTTTCAGGTCATTGGCGCCATCGCCTACCGCAATGGTCTGCTCCAACGTAAAG
Source organism: Halomonas sp. 72 (assembly GCF_052379785.1). Lineage (NCBI taxonomy): Bacteria > Pseudomonadati > Pseudomonadota > Gammaproteobacteria > Oceanospirillales > Halomonadaceae > Halomonas > Halomonas sp. 72. The sequence goes on from NZ_JBQSYY010000005.1 coordinate 204,550, forward strand.
CCTTCGCGCAGCGCAATCTGCTCCAAAAGCTCTGCCTTGCGCTCAGCATCAACAATCGGCAACGTCACTTCACCAGTGACTTTACCGTTCTCGATCACCAGCTCATTAGCATGAATCTCATCAAAGCCGAGTTTTTCCTGTAAATGGAGGGCAAAATAGGTAAAGCCCCCGGATAGAATCACAGTGCGGTAACCGAAGCGCTTTAAATTAGCCATCAAACGCTCTACACCATCCATTAACGGCAGCTCTTCGGCAATCTTGATCAACACCGACTCATCCAGGCCTTTCAGCTTGCTCATGCGTTCGCGAAAGCTCTCCTGAAAATCCAGCTCGCCACGCATGGCCCGCTCGGTCACCTCGGCAACCTCATCACCCACCCCGTGGTGCCGGGCCAGCTCATCAATCACTTCAGCTTTGATCAGCGTGGAATCCATATCGAAGCACACAAGGCGGCGATGGCGCCGCCAGATTGAGTCTTCCTGAATGGCGATATCCACGCCATGTTCGCCTCCTAGTGCCAACGCCTTTTCGCGCAGCGCTTCGATATTCGCCTCGTCGCCACGTAACCAGCACTCAACGCAGGCACCGCCGGAAGGCGCGCTACCATCCAGCGATTCACGCCCAGAAAGCCGATGAATCAGCTCAACCGTTAACCCAAACTCTGCCGTTAAAATGCCGACTTCAGCCAATATGCCTGCCGGCAAATGCGGCGCCAGCAGCGTCAAAATAAGCCGAGGCTGACTTGCTTCGTTGCTCCAGCGCCGATAATCGTCGGCGTTAACCGTAATCACCTGCACATCCAATCCTAGCGCATCGCCCGCCTCGCTGAGCATCGCCTCCAAGGCATTATCGTGTTCAAGCCCCACAAGGGCTTCCAGAGAGAGCATGCCAAACGTCACGCTTTGATTAATATCCAAAAGCTGGGCATTCGTGCGGGCCAACGCTTTCCCAAATCCCTCTAGCTGACCGGAGCGCGCCATACCGGTTGCACGAATTAAACAACGTTTTGTCATGAGTTACTCTCCCGCCTCTAACCGATCAACTTTTTGGAAGCCGCGTGGCAGCTTGCTGCCTCGTCGCCCTCTTTCGCCGCGATAATACGCTAAATCATCCGCTTTCAAGGTCAGCTTGCGCTTACCGGCGTGAACCAGCAGTGCGTCGCTTGCCGAGAGAACGGTAACGTCACGTACAAACTCCTCACGTCGGGCGGCTCTCGGGCCGGGAATATCGAGCATTTTGTTGCCTTTACCTTTGGTCATTTCAGGCAACTGCTCAAGCGGGAACAGCAGTAATCGGCCTTCGCTAGACACCGACGCCACCCACAGCTCTTCACCGTCAGGCACTTCGATGGGCGCCATCACGCTACAGCCTTTGGGTACGCTGAGTACCGCTTTGCCGGCTTTATTTTTACCGGTAAGCGCGTCCAAGCGGGCCATAAATCCATAACCACCGTCGCTTGCCAATACAAAGCGCCGTTCGGGTGGGGCAAGCATTAACCCGGCCATTTGTGCCCCTGCCGAGACATTAGCGCGGCCGGTCACCGGTTCACCCTGGCCCCGCGCACTGGGCAAGTTATGGGCGGCCAGGGTATAAGCGCGTCCCGTGTCGTCCAGCAGCACCAGCGGCTGATTAGTCTTGCCCCGAGCGGCCAGATGAAAGCTATCACCGGCTTTATAGGACAGTCCTTCCGGATCAATATCGTGCCCTTTGGCAGCGCGAATCCAGCCTTTATCAGACAGCACTACGGTGACCGGATCAGCCCCCAGCAGCTCAACTTCCGAAAGCGCCTTGGCTTCACTGCGCTCAATCAACGGTGAGCGGCGCTCGTCGCCGTGCTCTTTGCCCGCCGCACGAATCTCTTTTTCGATCAGCGTGGTTAGTTTTGCTTCACTGCCCAGCAAGCCCGTAAGGTACTTACGCTCTTTTTCCAGCTCGTCCTGCTCGCCACGAATTTTCATCTCTTCGAGCTTGGCAAGGTGACGCAGGCGCAGTTCGAGAATCGCTTCCGCCTGGCGTTCCGAGAGACTAAAAGTGGCGATTAGCGAGGCTTTCGGGTCATCTTCCTCACGAATAATTCGGATCACTTCGTCAAGATCCAGATAGGCCGTCAGCAAGCCTTCCAAAATGTGCAGGCGATCTTCAACCTTGCCCAGGCGGTGCTCCAACCGGCGGCGCACCGTGGTGCGGCGAAAGCGTAGCCACTCGCCCAGCATATCCGTTAGGGGCATGACCCGCGGGCGGCCGTCCAGGCCGATCACGTTCATATTTACCCGCACGTTCTTTTCCAGGTCCGTGGTGGCAAACAGGTGGGCCATCAGCGACTCGACATCCACGCGGCTGGAGCGCGGTTCAATCACTAGGCGCGTGGGCTCTTCATGAGTTGATTCATCACGAAGATCGGCCACCATGGGGAGCTTTTTCGCCTGCATCTGTGCGGCAATCTGCTCAAGTACCTTGGCACCGCTGACCTGGTACGGCACGGCGGTAATCACGATATTGGCGTCTTCGCGGGTATAGCGCGCGCGCAGTTTTACCGAACCTCGGCCTGTCTCATAAAGCTTACGCAGGTCGGCTTGGGGCGTGATGATTTCCGCATCCGTTGGAAAATCAGGCGCAGGTACAAACGCCATCACGTCAGTTGTGGTCGCCTCAGGGTTGCGCAACAGATGGCAGGTAGCCTCGACCACTTCGCTAACATTATGGGGCGGAATATCGGTGGCCATGCCCACGGCAATCCCGGTACCGCCATTGAGCAGTACATGAGGCAACTTGGCAGGCAGCACAAGAGGCTCCTGCATGGTGCCGTCAAAGTTGGGTGCCCAGTCGACCGTGCCCTGGCCCAGTTCGCCCAACAGCACTTCGGCAAACTTGGAGAGCTTGGCCTCGGTGTAGCGCATGGCGGCAAACGATTTGGGGTCATCCGGACTGCCCCAGTTGCCTTGGCCATCCACCAGCGGGTAGCGATAGCTGAACGGCTGGGCCATCAGCACCATGGCTTCGTAACAGGCGCTGTCGCCGTGAGGGTGGAATTTACCCAGCACGTCGCCCACGGTACGCGCTGATTTTTTGTACTTGGCATTGGCGTGCAGCGCCAATTCGCGCATGGCGTAAATAATCCGCCGCTGCACGGGCTTCATGCCGTCGCCAATGTTGGGCAGCGCACGGTCCAAGATGACGTACATCGAGTAGTCGAGGTACGCTTTTTCGGTATAGTCGCGCAAGGAGAGGCGTTCGACGTCGCCTTCCGCTACCTGAATATCCATGGTCATCGGGGGTTATACCTCAATATCTGCGAGGTTGCCGTAATCTTCCAGCCATTTCTTGCGGTCGCTGGCGCGCTTCTTGGCGAGCAGCATATCCATCATTTCCATCGTGCCATCGCCCTCTTCCAGGGTGAGTTGCACTAGGCGACGGGTTTCGACCGCCATGGTGGTTTCGCGCAGCTGTAAAGGACTCATTTCGCCCAGGCCTTTGAATCGCTGAACATTGGGCATGCCGCGTTTTTTCGCCAGTTGCTTGAGCACGGCGGCTTTTTCGCTCTCATCGAGGGCGTAGTGCACCTCTTTACCTAAATCGATGCGGTAAAGGGGCGGCATGGCGACAAACACATGGCCGGCATCCACCAGCGCCGGAAAATGGCGTACAAACAGCGCGCACAGCAGCGTGGCAATGTGCAGGCCGTCGGAGTCGGCATCGGCAAGAATACAGATCTTGTGGTAGCGCAGCTTTTCAAGGTCGGCGCTACCCGGGTCGGCACCAATCGCGACCGCAATATCATGAACCTCTTGAGAGCCATAAATATCGTGCGTCTCAACTTCCCAGGTATTCAGAATCTTGCCGCGCAGGGGCAGGATTGCTTGAGTGTCGCGGTTACGCGCCTGCTTCGCGCTGCCCCCGGCCGAGTCGCCCTCGACCAGGAACAGCTCGCTAAGTGACGGGTCCTGCCCGGAGCAGTCAGCAAGCTTGCCGGGAAGCGCCGGGCCTGATGTGACCTTTTTACGGGCGACCTTCTTGGCCTTTTTCTGGCGATGCTGAGCGGCACTGATCACCAGCTCCGCCAACTGCTCGGCTTGATCAATATGATGATTAAGCCACAACGAGAAGGCATCCTTCACCACGCCGGAGACAAATCCTGCGATGGTGCGTGATGACAGCCGCTCTTTGGTTTGCCCGGCAAACTGGGGGTCGAGCATTTTCACCGAGAGCACGAAAGAGGCGCGCTCCCAAAGATCCTCAGCGGTGAGCTTGATACCGCGCGGCAGCAGGCTGCGATATTCACAAAACTCGCGTAGTGCATCCAGCAGTCCTGATCGAAAACCGTTAACGTGAGTGCCGCCTTGCGGCGTGGGAATCAGGTTAACGTAACTTTCCAACAGCGACTCACCGCCTTCCGGTAGCCATTGAATGGCCCAATCCACACCGTGCTCGTCGTCACTGAAGTGGCCGACAAACGGTTCACCAGGCAGTACGTCATAGCCATCGGTGGCTTCGGCCAAATAGTCGCGCAGACCATCAGCGTAGGCCCACTCTGTCGTCGTTCCGTCTGTCTCAATCAGGGTAACGGCAAGCCCTGGGCAGAGCACCGCTTTGGCGCGCAGTAGATGTTTAAGCTTTGAAACGGCCAGTTTGGGGCTGTCGAAATAGCTTTCATCAGGCCAAAAACGCACCAGGGTTCCAGTAGCACGTTTAGCCGCCTTGCCGATTTCATGCAGGTTTTCGACTTTTTCGCCGTGCTCAAAGGCAATCGCATGGCGCGCACCGTCACGGGTCACTTCTACTTCCAGGCGCCGTGAAAGCGCGTTAACGACCGAGACGCCAACGCCGTGAAGGCCACCAGAAAACCGATAGCTTGAAGAGGAGAACTTACCGCCTGAGTGCAGTTTGGTAAGAATCAGCTCCACCCCTGAAACGCCGTGCTCGGGGTGAAGATCAATCGGCATACCTCGGCCGTCATCCTGAACCTCGATGCCCCCATCGCTGTGCAACGTGACACGAATAAAAGAGGCGTGGCCGGCCAGCGCTTCGTCGACGCTGTTATCAATCACTTCCTGGGCCAGGTGATTGGGCCGTGAGGTATCGGTGTACATACCGGGACGCTTACGTACCGGCTCGAGCCCTGACAGGACTTCGATAGAACTCGCGCCGTACTGAGAGGCATCAAACTGGGTCATGTAACGTCGGTTCCTGAAGGGTAAAGCTGGCAGCCTCCTGTAACTTGTACAGGCGGCCGACAAAGATCGCTAGAATAGCAAAAAGCTGTATATCCAGCCATATCTAATACATGGCAGGAAAACTGGGAGCACGCTTTTTCATAGACGCCCGAGGCAGTTATCCATCCTGCTCGGCAGCCCAAAACGCTTCAATCAAGCCGCGGCTAGAGGCATCCATGCGGGTAATGTCGCCCTGCCCATCGATGATGCCTTGGGTATCCGTGGCAATTTTTTTGCCAAGCTCCACCCCCCACTGATCGAACGGATTGATATCCCAGATAACGGCTTGAACAAACACCTTATGCTCATAAAGGGCAATCAAAGCCCCCAGCGTAGCGGGCGTTAGTTTATCCAGCAGCACCGTGGTCGATGGTTGATTGCCGCGATAGCGTTTGTGCTCTGGACGGGGGCCATCATCGTCCAGCGCGTCATCGCCGAGCATCAGAACGCGGGACTGGGCAAAGCAGTTGGCAAGCGCTAGCCGGTGCTGCGCTTTGAGATGGCGGCGAGTATCCGGGTCTTCTACCTCATCATAACGCTTGAGCGGAGCGATAAAGTCACACACCACCGACTGAGTGCCCTGGTGAAGCAGCTGATAAAACGCGTGCTGAGCATTGGGGCCCAGCTGCCCCCACAGTACCGGGCAGGTCGAATAATTGACCGCCTGGCCTTGGCGGGTAACCGACTTGCCGTTGGACTCCATTTCCAGCTGTTCAAGGTAGGCAGCAAAATATTCCAACCGGCCATCGTAAGGCAGGATTGAGTGGGCGCGGATATCCAGAAAATTAACGTTCCAGATACCGGCCAAGGCCAGCAGAACCGGCAGGTTATCTTCCATGGGCGCTTCACTGAAGTGGCTATCCATGGCGTGGGCACCGGTCAGCAGCTCGCGAAAATGCGTCATGCCTACGACCAGAGCAATCGGCAAACCAATCGTGCCCCATAGCGAATAGCGCCCGCCTACCCACTCCCAGAATTTAAGCTGGTGGTCGGGCGCAATGCCCCACTCGCTCATTTTCTCGGGGCTGGCCGACACACCAATAAAGTGCTGGCGCACAATAAGTTCAGCGCTTACCGGTGGAGCACTGACAAAATCGCTATGCTGAGTTAAACGGCCCAACAGCCAGTCTCTGGCCGTATTGGCGTTGGAAAGAGTATCAATGGTGGTAAACGACTTGGAGGAGAGCACAAAGAGGGTCGTTTCCGGATTTAGACGCCCTAAATAATCGGCCAGCTGCGAGCCGTCCATTGTCGAGGCAAAATGTACCTCAACGGGATGAATATTCTCAGGCCGATAATCGGCCAGTGCATGGGTCACCATCAACGGCCCTAAATCCGAGCCACCGACGCCCAAATTCACCACATGGCGAATGGGCTTGCCCGTGGCTCCTCGCCACTGCCCGGCGTGCAAACGGCACACCAGGCGCTCCATTTGCGCCAGGCTTTCCTGCACCCCGGCGACAATATCTTCCCCTTCAACGTTCAGCGTTGCCTCGGCCGGTAAACGCAGCGCTGTGTGCAAGGCTGGGCGGTTCTCACTAACGTTAACCCGCTTACCACTTAATAAAGCATCAATAGCGCTGGGCACACCCGCATCGTGCGCCAGCGCTAATAGATGCTCAAGCGTATCGTCGTCCCAGCGCTGCTTGGAAAGATCCAGCGTCAGACCTGCCTCATGGCGGGTAAAATGCGCCCATCGGCTGCTCTCCGAGCCAAATAGCGTTTTTAAATGGACGCCTTTGAGTTCATCGGCATGCTGTTTTAATGTCTGCCACGCGGGCAGTTTATCGGGGGTGGCGCGTGATGCTGAGGCCATTTGCCGTCTCCTGTGGCGTCGAACCATGCAGCTCGGGTCTGTTCTGGTCAAATCAGGGCGCGTAAACTACTCCCCCCTTTTGATGATTCCCGGCTTGCCAATGAGTAATGCATCTTACCGTGACGCTATCTTTTCGACACCCCTTGATCGAGTGGCGCGCTTCTCGTTCGATGAACAGGTAGTGGCTTGTTTTCCCGACATGGTCCGTCGCTCTATACCAGGCTACGGCCAAATCCTGGGCATGCTGAGCCTGATTGCCCAGCGTCATCTTCGTCATGGCGGGCACGTGTATGACCTGGGCTGCTCGCTCGGCGCCTCAGGCTTGGCGCTTGCAGGCGCACTCACCCCTGACGCGTTTCGCTATACCGGCGTCGATTTATCACCAGCGATGGTATCGCGTGCTCGCCAGACCTTCACCGAAGAGTGCCCTGAACATGCCATGAGCGTGGAAGAAGCTGACATTCGCACGCTCGAGTATGCGCCATCCGGCATGATCATTCTTAACTTTACGCTGCAGTTTTTGCCACCGGCTGACCGGGATGCCCTGTTAAGGCGGTTGTTTGACGCGCTCGAGCCTGGCGGTGTGCTGGTTTTATCGGAAAAAACCGTTGACGTCGATGAGCGGGATAATGCCTGGCGAGTTGAGCGCTATCATGACTTCAAACGCGCCAACGGTTACAGCGACATGGAAATCAGCCAAAAGCGCACCGCGCTTGAAAACGTGTTGGTGCCCGATACGCTGGATGCGCTGCATCAGCGCTTACAGCAGGCAGGCTTCCCACGTACGGTAACGTGGTTTCAATACTTGAACTTTGCCTCTGTCATTGCGTTTAAGGAGAGTTAAGTGGAACTCCCTGATGACCACCGCACACTTTATCAGGCGTTTTTAGACCAGGGCTTAACGACCTGGCTGGCTAAATTACCCGAGCAGCTGGCCAGAGGGCTTGACCGCCAACGCCATGGCGACCTGCCCGCTTGGGAAAAAGCCGTTGCCAAACTGCCAGCCTTACCGGCCGAGCGCCACGTTCAACTGGGCAGCGATACGCTAACGGTAGAGCTTGCGCTCAGCGATAGCCAGCAACGCCAATGCTTTAATCTACTGCGTAAGCTGGCTCCGTGGCGCAAAGGACCTTTTCAGCTGGGCGGCATTCATATCGACACCGAATGGCGCTCTGATTGGAAATGGCAGCGCGTAGCACCTCATTTAGCGCCCCTGAAATACCGCAAGGTGTTGGATGTAGGCGGCGGCAGCGGCTATCACGCCTGGCGGATGACGGGCGCCGGGGCTGCATTCGTGCTGGTGATTGACCCTTCACCACGCTTTTACTGGCAGTTCCAAGCAGTGCGCCACTTTGTGGGCGACGCAGACGGTGGGCGCACTCAGTTTCTACCGGTCGGAATCGAGGATGTACCGGAAAACCTCGGCTTTTTTGATACGGTGTTTTCAATGGGCGTGCTTTATCACCGTCCTTCGCCACTTGAACATCTTCAGCAGCTGAAAGCCGCGCTGGCGCCGGGTGGCGAGCTGGTACTGGAAACGCTGGTGGTGGAAGGCGACGAGCAAACGGTGTTTGTTCCCGGCGAGCGCTACGCTGCGATGCCCAACGTCTACTTCCTGCCCTCTTCTAAGGCGCTTTGCCACTGGCTTAGCCGTTGCGGCTTTACCAATATTCGCGTGGTCGACGAGGCAGTCACAACCCTGGACGAGCAGCGCTCCACCGAGTGGATGACCTATCAATCCTTGGCCGACTTTTTAGACCCCAATGATCGTACCCGCACCCTTGAAGGCTACCCGGCACCACGTCGTGCGGTGATTATTGCCAATAAGCCGGAATAGGCTGTAAAAACAGTGCTTTAAGCGAGCGCTAGTCGTTAGCGTTTAGCGGCGCAAGATCACCAGCCAGCGGCCCAGGTTGAGCATGCTGGCAAGTGAAGCCGCAACATAGGTGAACGCACAAGCGGTAAGCACATGCCGAGCGCCCGGCATGTCGTAGGGTGGCACGTACTCTTTTAAAAGCGGCAGTGCGCGGTTGAAGCTGGCATCAAACTCCACCGGCAGCGTGACCAGATGCACCAGGGCGGCGGTACCAAAGCTGATCACCGCCATGCCAATGACTAACGCCAAACCGCCCGGCACGCGCGTCAACAAGAATAAAAACGGCGCGGCCATCATTAGAATCGCGCCCATTTTTTCTGCCTTTTGGGCAACACCTACCAAGCGGCTGCGTGCCAGCAGTGGCGCATAGCCCTGGTGGTGCTGCAACGCATGGCCTACTTCATGAGCGGCAACGGTAACCGCCGTTAACGAGCAGCCATCATAATGGTCAGGCGAAAGGCGCACACAGCGCGTCTCTGGGTCGTAATGATCGCCGAATTCGGTACGCTCAACGGGAACGTCTTTAATCCCCAGACGCCGTAGCAAATGCTCGGCAAGCTCAGCGCCGGTGCCAGGGTAGTCATTACGTCCTCGCATATGGCGCTTTAGCACCCACTTTGCCCATACATTGGGCAGTATAAAAACCGCGAGTAACAGCACGATGAGTAGAACGACCATGATGACTTAGCACTCACTAGGAGAAAACAGGGAAAGGGTTCGTTTTATCATGGTCGGGCTAGCAACAACAGTGTTGAGGCTAGACTTCCCCTTGCGCTTCACGGCGCTCTTCTTCGCGATGCGCTTTTACATCGCGCTCGACCGCTTCCAGGCCCCGCGCTGAAATATCCCCATTGGCGTGGGCGTGCTCAGCAATTAATACACTGTCGGGGGCGAGCACCAGGTCGCACTCGGAATTGACCAGCTCATCGCGAAGCCGTTGAATGGCCTTTTCGCGCTCAGGGTCTTTATCCACGCGGCGGATATAAATCGCCTTGATGCGCCCAGGATAGGCTTTCACGATCTCGGCATACACTTCCGGGTCATGCTGTCCGCTATCGCCAATCAGGATGCACGGTAGCTCATCAAACAGCGTCAACATTCGATCAATTAACAGGCGCTTGTGAGCTTCGGCGCGGCGCGGCCAGGGGTGACGCAGCGAAATTCCCCACTCGCGTAGAAACAGGATCGGCCCTACCGGAATCCGGTTAAGCTGAAAGAACGTTTCGAGCATTTCGTAAATAGCCCATGGCCCGCGGGATACATACAAAATGGGCCGTTCGGCCTTCTCACTTTCGCCCCGGTGCAGCGCCTGATAAAGCGAGGCAACGCCTGGAAACGCCGTACGCCGATGCGGTTTACGCACAAACAAGCGATAGAGCATCTTTAGCTTTTCGGCAACGCCGGTAAACATGACCGTGTCATCAATATCGCTAATAATCAGCAAGTCGGTTTCCGGTGGCGGTACGTATACCTCAACGTTAGTACGTACAGGCGACTGGTTTTCCGCATGCACCCTAATATCCGCTCGATGCCAAGACACATCGATAGGTAGCGAATGGGTAATCGGAAGGTGCGCATCAAAATAACCGTCGCGGTCAGTTGTCAGGGACAGTTCGTTTTCACCGATACGAATATCAACTTGGGCACCGGCCAAGCCCCGTCGAAAAATGCGGCGCGCTACATCAGCTGTGTCGCGCAGCATCCCTCGGCGTGGAATTGCGCGGCCAAGAGCGGCTTGGCGGAACACCCGCCCCATCAAAAACACTTCACTGGACGAACCGTAACCACGATAAGGATGAACGACCATTCCCCCGCGGCCACGGTCTCGCTTCATCGGTTTTGCAACCGTGTGGACAAGCCTTTTAACAAAGCTTGCCCACGGGCTCAACCATGACATTAGGCGTGTTGACCTGAGTGGCGTCCTTCTTGCAGCTCTTCAAGGAGCTTGGCATTGAACGCCTCTAGGTCTTTGGGGGTACGGCTAGTGACCAAGGCGTTATCGCATACCACCGCTTCATCTACCCAGTTGGCACCGGCGTTACGTAAATCCTGGGCAACGCTTGCCACCGAGGTCATCTTGCGGCTATCCACAACGCCTGCATTAATGAGGATCCATGGCGCATGACAGATAGCGGCTACCGGCTTACCCGCTTGGAAGAATTCTTTTACGAAGCTAAGCGCGTCCTCGTTCATGCGCAGCTCATCGGGGTTGAACAAGCCGCCAGGCAGTACCAAGGCGTGATAATCAGATTCATTGACATCTGCTAGCGCTTTATCAGCCGAATATGTATCACCCCAATTAGTTTCTGCCCAGGCACGAATATCGTTGCCTTCAGGTGTCACGATATCAACATCAACACCGGCATTTTTGAGTGCGTCACGCGGTGAACTCAGCTCAGACTCCTCAAAGCCATCGGCCGCCACAATAGCGACGCGTTTACCCTTTAGTGTTTGGTTCATCATGCTCTCCTTTTCGTGATGAGGCGTGCGTGGAAAACGCTTTATCAGTGTGGCGTATCCTGGGAGAGCGTCAAGCGAACCGACCGCTAAATTAGAGATGCTTGATTTAAGTAGATATAAAAAAGCCCGCTTAATCTAAGCGGGCTAACCTGTTGATAAAGACTATTGGTCAAGTCTATTGATAAAAAATGATTTAGCGTTTGAGCAATTGACTAATATCGTTGGCTTCCCAGTGCGGAAAGTGCTTGCGTACCAGCGCATTAAGGTCTTTCTCAAACGCTGACCAGTCCGTGGTGGGGGCTTCAGCAACACCGGCTGAACCCGCTTCACGAATCATTCCCGCTCCCACCGTTACGTTGGTCAGCCGATCGACAATAATAAAGCTTCCCGTTTTAGGGCTAACCCGATAATTATCGATGGGTACGGTGGCGGTAAGCTCGATATCACAGCGGGCAATCGCATTGAGGTTTAACGCCTGCGCTGTGTGCTTCTCAAGCGTATTAACATCAATTTGATAGTCAATAGCGCTGACCTGCCCGGAAAGATCACGGGTAGCGAGTTTAAAGTCGTAAAGCTTACCCAGGGTTAGTGGGTCTTCATGCATCCAGACCACATCCGCAGTAAACCGGTTGGAAAGCGGCACATCCGCATCGGCACTGACTAGCCAGTCGCCACGAGAAATATCGATCTCGTCTTCAAGCGTCACGGTAATCGCTTGGCCTGGATAGGCTTCGCTTAAATCACCCTCAAAAGTGACAACTCTCGCCACGGTAGAGGTTTTACCCGAAGGCAGCGCTTTTACCGCTTGACCGGGGCGTAAGATCCCGGCGGCCAGCGTCCCGCAGTAACCACGAAAATCCAGGTTCGGCCGATTGACATACTGTACGGGCAAACGCAAATCCGTCAGGTTGTCGTCTTGGCTGATTTCAGTATTTTCGAGTAGTTCGATCAGCGTCTCGCCGCGATACCATGGCGTGTGCTCGCTACGGTTAACGACGTTATCGCCGTTGAGCGCCGACATGGGCACAAACTGGATATCGTCCACCTGCAAATTCGTTGCAAACGCACGGTACTCTGCCTTGATTTCCTCAAAGCGCTGCTCAGAAAAGCCCACTAAATCCATTTTGTTGACAGCAATGACCAAGTGCTGAATACCCAACAAGTCAGCAATAAAGCTATGCCGACGCGTTTGGGTTTGCACGCCATAGCGAGCGTCGATAAGGATAATCGCAAGGCTTGCCGTAGAAGCGCCGGTGGCCATATTACGTGTGTACTGCTCATGGCCTGGCGTATCGGCAATGATAAATTTGCGCTTATCCGTCGAGAAGAACCGATAGGCGACATCAATAGTAATGCCCTGCTCACGCTCGGACTGCAGACCGTCTACCAATAGCGCCAAGTCAACCGTATCACCCGTGGTACCGCTGGTTTTGGACGCTTGAGTAATCGCTGCTAGTTGATCCTCAAAGATCATTTTGGAGTCGTGCAGCAAGCGACCAATCAGGGTCGATTTACCGTCGTCGACACTGCCGCAGGTAATAAAACGCAGCAGGTCCTTGTTTTCATGCTCGTGCAGGTACTGCTCGATGTTGTCAGCGATTAAGTTAGATTGATGAGACATTAGAAGTACCCCTCGCGCTTTTTCTTCTCCATCGAACCCACTTGGTCGCGATCAATGGCGCGACCACTGCGCTCACTGGTGCGGGTCAGCAGCATTTCCTGAATAATTTCCGGCAGCGTTGCCGCTTCGGACTCCACTGCGCCGGTTAGCGGGTAGCACCCAAGCGTTCTGAAACGCACCGACTTCTCTTCAGGCACTTCACCTGGCGCTAGCGGCAAACGATCGTCGTCTACCATCACCTGCATGCCGTCGCGCTCAACCACTGGGCGCTTGGCTGCGAAGTACAGTGGCACAATCGGGATAGACTCCAGATAGATGTACTGCCAGATATCCAGCTCCGTCCAGTTGGAAAGCGGGAACACGCGAATCGACTCACCCTTGTTGACCCTGGCGTTATACATGTTCCAGAGCTCAGGACGCTGGTTTTTGGGATCCCAACGGTGGTATTTGTCACGGAAGGAGTAGACCCGCTCCTTGGCCCGAGAGGCCTCTTCATCGCGCCGGGCACCGCCAAACGCAGCATCAAAACCATGCTTGTCCAGCGCCTGCTTGAGCGCTTGGGTCTTCATGATATCGGTATATTTGGCGCTGCCATGCTCGAACGGGTTGATATTCGCCTCCCGCCCCTCTTCGTTGGTATGCACGATCAGTTTCATACCCGCCTCGGAAGCCATGCGATCACGAAACTCGATCATTTCCCGGAATTTCCAAGTGGTATCCACGTGCATCAGTGGAAACGGCGGGGTACCGGGATAAAATGCCTTCCGCGCCAGGTGCAGCATCACCGAAGAGTCTTTGCCGATCGAATACATCATGACCGGGTTACTGAACTCAGCCGCCACTTCACGAATGATATGGATGGACTCGGCTTCAAGCTGTTTTAAATGAGTGAGACGCGCGGCGCTAAGTGCGCTGGGCACCTCACGCCGGGGCGTCGAAGAGAGCGGGGAGAACTGAGTCATGGTCTGCTACCTCACAAAACAAGCCAATTTTTATAAGCTTGCAGTACACGCTGAATTAAAACGTTATACGTTCGATTGTGGATAGAGTAACGCCGAGTCAATAATAACCCAAAAGAATTAATAACTATCTTTTTATTCTTTTATCGCCTAACGAACATAAAAAACATGATATCGCTATACGTCAACGCGCTCGACCCAGGTATCCCACTGCTCACCGCTAAGGTTTATCACTCGATAACCAGGCCGTGAGGCTTCATCAATCGTAAATTCATCAGCGCCCGGCATAAACTGATCAGACATGGCTGGGCAGCCGTAAACACTCACTGAACCTGCCGCTGTTTCAATGTGCTGCGCATACGCTTGGTGAGCGTGACCAAACAGCACGACTTTCACCTGAGGATAAGCGCTTAAAACCTGCCAAAACGCTTCACGATCTTGTAGGCCGATAGCATCCATCCAGTCAGCGCCAACATCCACCGGTGGATGGTGCATGGCAATCAGCGTGGGGCGGTCATCCTCTTCCAAACGTGTCGTTAATGCCATCAACTGTTCGCTGCCCAGCTCGCCGAAGGGTTGGCCCGGCACTTGGGTATTGAGCAGCAGCAGACGCCACTGCTGCAAATCTACCTCGTCAAGCAGCGGATGCTCGGCGCACATGAATGCTACCTGGTCGTGATTGCCCGGGAGCCAAAACCACGGGCAAGGAAGGTCAGCCAACGCCTCCTTGGCCAGTGCATAGGAAGCCGCTGTTTCATCCTGACTGATGTCTCCCGTCACAACGATAACGTCCGGACGTTCAGCCGCTGCCGCCGCGAGAACACGTTGAAAATGCAGCCAAGGAACCCCCGCACGCGAACGTGTAGTAACATCAGCATGCAAGTGAGCATCGGTAATCTGTACAAGGCGCATTAGCGCATCTCCGGTAAATCGCAAGTATGACCATGGGCTAGTCCATGCGCTAACCATTCGCCTAAAAAGCGGTTTAACTGGAGCTTTTCATCAGGCTGATGCATCTGCGCATTAGGATATCGATAGCGGCCACTAAAGTGGCGCTGACGCTGAAAATCCGTCACCTCCGCCATACGCACGTCATGGTAAAGGTGCACGCGCATGCGCGGGCCGTCCATAACTGAATCCAACGGACCGCTTTGAGTGACCGCCACCATGGTGGTGTAAGGGGCATGTTCCAATACGGTAAGCTGCAAATCGCCAAAGTACTGCTCGTCACTGCTTAAGGCGATCTCTCGGCGCTGGCCACTCTCCATATCGCCCACCAGGCGTAATAACCGCAGGTAGTTGGCGCTGCACTCCCCCTGGAGCGACTTTAAATCGGTGACATAGGCTGTTCTTGCCATGAACACTCCTCGTGGTTTTCACTTTACGTGAGCGCTCGTTGGGATGCCGCGCGCAACGAAGCACGCTGACCAGCTAGCCAGTGCAATCCAATCAAACACATGGCGTTGTCGAGTCTTCCCTGTATCAAGAGTTCCCACGCGGTCGGAAAAGACACCACGTGAACACGAATATCTTCATGCTCCTCATCAAGGCCATGAATACCGCCCATACCTTGAGTATCAACCAGCCCACAAAAAAGCGTTACGCGTTCGTTGCACGCGCCAGGGCTTGGGTAGTACGTATGCATTAGCGTTAACGGGCCTACCACGCAGCCCGACTCTTCCAGCGCTTCGCGCCGGGCAACCTCTTCGAGTGATTCATCTTGTTCAACCAACCCTGCAACCAGCTCTAGCTTCCAGGGCGAAACGGGATCATCGAAAGCGCCAGCACGAAACTGCTCCACCAGCACAAGCGCATCCCGTGCAGGGTCGTAAAGCAATACGCCTACCGCATCGCGACGGTGGTGCACTTCGCGATGCATGGGCTTGCTCCAACCACCTTCAAAAAGCCGGTGGCGTAGTTCCATGGCTTCCAAGCGAAAAAAGCCCTGATGAAGCGTTTTACGCTCAATCAGCTCTATATCGTCACGGCCAAAAGGCGGTGTTTCTAATGATGAAGTTTTAGCATTGAATGCCATGCGGCACTCCCAGTAATCACAATTACCCCATTATCAATGCTTGCTACCGGGAATGCCAACCTGGCCTGGGCGGGGTTACAGACGGTTTAGCATGGCTTGGGCATCGCGGCGTAACGCTTCATCGGAGAGTTCACGCTGCGCTCGTGGAGTACCGTTCACCGCGCGTTCAGCGTGCTCGCGGGCAGCGGCGGTGTCCCCTTCATCAAGCAGGAACGCGGCGTAATAGTAGTTGACGTCGATACCTTCAGGGCGAATCTCAACGGCACGCTGAAACATTTGCTGAGCTTTTTCACTGCTTCCAAAGCTAATTGGGCGCCCAGGTACGTTGTCGTAAAGTGCGCCCAGTGTGACGTAGGCAGAACCGTTTCCTCCTTGCGGATCAAGCGCAATGGCCTGTTCAAGCGCATCACGTGCATCACCAGCAATACCCAACGCGCCTAAACCACCACGTTCACGCGCATAAGAAGCCAGAATAATGCCCTGCCAAATCAGAAGCTCCGGCTGATCCGGGTTTTCGCTGGCCAACGTCGTGACTTCATTGGACAAAACGTCCAACGTGCCTTCACGCTGGTTAGCTGGCAAGTCGCTCACCGTATGTTCCCAACGGTTCTTCAAGGAGAACAGTTCGTTTTCATAGGCCAAAGCCGTTAAGGGTAACAGCATTAGCGTGCTGCCAAGCGCTGCGGTCATTATCAAACGAGAAAACGGTCGTGTGCGCATTATTATCTCCTGAGTTGTTTTTATATCGACATATAGACGCTGCGTTGTTAAGCGCTAATCAGCCTATTCTCACAATGTAACGAACGTTTGATTGATTCGCTAGCCGCGAGTGATGTCGCTGTGCTTTTGTTTACTTTCTCTTTACCCTACAGTCGTCTTTAACCAGCGCTATCTTTAACTAGATGAGAGTCCCTTAATGAAAGGTCGTAACATGACCCGCTGGCGCGATCCGGCAAAAGATCCGCGCCAGGCGCCCAAAAGCAATTTGATTACCGCCGAGGGCGCCGCGCGTTTACGCGGAATTTTGGATCACTTATCCAGAGTCAAACGCCCCGCACTCTCAACAAAAGTAGGCGAAGCCGCTGCGCTTGGCGACCGTAGTGAAAACGCTGATTACACTTACAACAAGAAAGAGCTGAACCGTGTGATTGCGCGGATTCGCTATTTGACCCTACGTCTGGATGAGCTGCAGGTGGTTGATCGACTACCCGCAGACACCAACAAGATATTTTTTGGGGCATTTGTCGAGCTGGAGGATGAAGATGGCGAAGCGCTTAGCATACGGATTGTAGGACACGACGAAATCGATACCCAAAAGCGCTGGATCAGTATTGATGCGCCCATGGCCAAGGCACTTCTCGGCAAAGGGGTCGATGACGATGTAGAAGTGCTTACTCCGAATGGGAAGGTGTTCTACACCGTTACTGCGATCCGCTATGCCTCGCTTTAGTGCATGACGTTTCCTAATCTTTTAAGGCATAGTCGATAGTCGTCACCACTCGGACACGCTTGATATGCGGGGTGTAGCTGTCCAAATCATCAATCGAGAAGTAGCCTTGGGTTGCCTGGCGGATCTGCCCTACCTGACTCCCGGAGTCTTCAGCAAACTGCTGGGCGGCATTACGCGCGTCAGCCGTCGCCTCGGCAATCATCTCAGGCTTGATCGCCTCCAGGCCGGTAAATAGAAACTCGGTTTGGTACTCGTAACTTGGCGAGAGCAAAACCCCTTGACGTACCAGCGACGAGGTCCCTGGCATCGCCTGCATCACGCCCTCTACATCTGGCGAACGCAGCAGTAACGTGGCCTCAGCGCGGTAACGCTCATCAGGGCGCTGCCCGCCATAGAGATTACTAAACTGGTCGGTAATTCTGGGGGGTGTTGTGCTGATATGCCCGGGTTCAAATCCCTGAGACTCCAAAAAGCGACGAATCGCCTGGTCATTATTGGAAAGCTGCTGCTCCAGGTCGCTTAAGCTATTAGCGCTCACGCTGTAGTTAAACGGCCATAGCACCAAGTCGGCCGCCACCTCGCGCTCGGCCAAACCACGCACGGTGACATTGCGCGAAGACTGCTGCCACACGTCGGCCGCCTGCTTGATATAGCTGCCACCTCCTACCAACCCCAGCGCCAGCAATCCACCTAGCACAACTGCACTTCCCAATATCACGATGCTTCTACTGCTTTTAACCATCGTCGCTACCTCGCACAACGTTCATTAAAGTGCCCAATGCCTATCAGCATCATAGCCGTGAAATGGGGATGCGTCGGTAGTTGAATATGGTTAGTGTGAGGAAATAGTGTCAGCTACGCTGGCTACGGTAGACCCGAAACCGCCGATTATCAGCAAGCGTTTCAAAGCTGCCAAAAGCCTCGGTGAGAAGGTCCGGATAAGGCAAGAACACATTGGCGACGATGATGAGACGCCCACGGTTAGCAAGATGCTTAGGCGCTTGGCGAATCAAGCGTTGGCTGGGCCCGTAGCTTACGTCTCGCTCTTGATGAAACGGCGGGTTACTAATAATAAAATCGTAGGTTTCGCTTTCCAATGCGCTATACACATCGCTTTGCAAAGCGTGCCCATTAACCTGATTAGCCTCTAGCGTGCGATGCGTTGCCTCTACAGCAAAAGCGCTGACATCCACGGCGGTTACCGCATGACCCCGCTTGGCAAGCCAGGCGCTAATAATGCCATCGCCACAGCCCATATCGAGAATACGTTGAGGCGCTTTAGGCAGCTCTTTTTCCAGACTGTCCAATAGTAGCAGCGTGCCTTCATCTACCTTGCCATGACCAAAAACGCCGGGATGGCTAACCAGCGTTAAGCCCAAAGCATCAAAGCGCTGCCAAGCGTCTTCCAGGGTATTCTCAAGCGCGATGGTGCGTGTGGCAAAGAGTGAACAGCGCCGCGCGTTATCGCGCTTGTCACAAATCATCCCCCGCTCTGCGAGTACGTTAGGCACACGTTTCACGCCACCACTGTGCTCACCGACAATCTCAATGGCCGTGCCCATGGGTAGCACGCTGCATAGCCACTCAAGCCACCAAATGCCTAGCTGATGCGCTTTAGGCCAGAACAACACTATCTCGCCGTGGGTAACGGCATTTTCAGGCAGCGCGAAGGGGCTAAACGCTCCCTTATCGGCAGCTTGCCACTCGCTTAGCACACCAAGATCCCCACTGATAACGCCTGCGGATTGCGCGATTAACCAGGCATCAACCGGTGGCGCTACGACCATAAGTGCCGTGTAGTCATCCTGTTGACGTTCCAGCAGCTGGCAGGCAGGTGATTGGGCACTCATTGGGAAGTCTCCGGTTTAATCAACGTGTAGAGTAAATAACGACCCAGCCGCCAGTGCGGGTCTTGTTGGCAATACTTCTTTTCGAGCGCCAGCAGCGTTTCACGCTCTTTGTCGCTGGCGGGTGGCAGGCGTAGGTAATCCTGAAACACACGGATACCCGCAACGCTTGCCACTTCAAGACTGTTTTCCGCTCCCCACTCAACTACCTCAGCATGGGTGACCGGCGAAATAGGCGTTAAGCGCTGCCGCTTGCCCATGCCTTCCAAACGATCACTTAGCGCCTTTTCCAGATTGCCTTTCACCGCGTTGGAAAAGCGCAGCGCATCGCGGTTAAACACCATCAGGCTCAACTGCCCGCCGGGCGCGAGCAGGCTTGCCAGGCTAGCCATCGCTGAGCGCGGGTCACCCAACCACTCAAGCACCGCATGGCAGGTAATCAATGGCCAAGGGCCCGGCGCTTGCTGGCGTAAATCCTGAAGCGGGGCATGCACGTAGGCCATCGCCTCGCCAGGCAGCCGTTTAGCTTCACTGTGCCAATGCTTGGCATACGTAAGCATATCCAGCGAGGGCTCGGCCATGGTGACCGGGTGCTGGCGTTCGGCAAACCACGCCGCCTGCTGACCTAACCCGCCGCCGACATCCAGTACGGGCTGCTGAGTTAGTTCAAGCATTTGCGGCAGCAAGTAATCCAGCATCGCCAAGCGCAGCTCGCCGCGAGGCGCCTGGTAAAGCGAGCGTGAAAACTTGTCGACCAGACCGTCAAAGTAGCGGTCTCCAGCGTCGTTTAATTCATAGGTTGGATGCATGCATAAGGCCAAGCGGCATAGTAAAGCCGCGTAGTTTACCCTGCCTAAGAGCGGAACGCTTGCAGCGGTAATTGATGCTGCCAGGCATCGTGCCGTTCCAATGCCGCAGCTAGCTGTAAGAGCTGTTTATCTTCACCAAACCGCCCGACTATTTGCACGCCTACCGGTAGACCATTGACGGCCATATGCAAAGGCACTGACATGGCGGGCTGGCCGGTCAGATTGGCTAATTGGGTGAACGGCGTGCGGCCAAGGGCATCCACCGCCAGCCTCTTTAACAAGCCTGCCTTTAGCGCCAGCGATGATGCCCCAGGAATGGCCAGCACAGACATTAAGCGTTCACGTGTCGCGGATGGATAGAGCTCGCCAATTTCAGGGGCGGTATCTGCGGTGACCGGCATCACCAGCGCATCAAAGCGTTGATGAAAACGGCTCATCTGTTCAGCGGCAACGTGCCAATGGCGTTTCGCCAGCTCGTAATCCTGTGCTAATAGTTTGCTTCCTAATCGGCCGATGGCACGTGTAGAGGGTTCAATCGCCAAGCGATGAGTGGGCACACCGGTTTGCTGGCTAATCCAGCGAAGGTCCGCTGCCAAGTGGCCAAGGTAAAGTGTTAAGTAGCTATCTGCCAGGGCTTCACCATCCACCGGCGGATCGCACCACTCCACCTCATGGCCCATTTCCGTTAGCGCAGCAGCGGCTTTATTAACCGCTGTCTTTACTTCCAAGTTTAACTGCGTGCCCAAGCCGCGGCTTAAAGGCTCGCCCAGCGATACCGCAATACGTAATCGCTTAGGCGAGGACGCTAATGCCGTTACGAAGCCGGTTTCAGCGCGCACCGGGTACGGGCCGGAAGGTGCCATACCGTTCACCTTCTCCAACAGCGCCGCACTATCTCGTACACTGCGCGTCAACGCATGCTCAATGACCGCCCCCTGCCACACTTCCCCATGGCTTGGGTCAAGCGGCATCCGCCCACGCGTAGGTTTAAAGCCAAAAAGCCCACAGTAGCTGGCAGGAATACGGATGGAGCCACCACCGTCCCCGGCCAACGCCAACGGCACAATTCCGCTAGCGACTGCCACGGCTGCACCGCCGCTGGAGCCACCGGGTGAATACCCCTTCCGCCACGGATTAACAGGGTGCGGAAAGGCTTTAGGCTCGGTAATTCCCATCAATCCCAATTCAGGCGTGGCTGTTTGCCCAATAACGATCAAGCCCGCCGCTTTTGAGCGCTGGATAATCGGCGAATCCTCTTTAGAGCGCCACTGAGTTAACGCAGTACATCCGGAGGCCAAGGGTTCACCGGCCAACCCCATCAACAGATCTTTACTTAAGGTGGGCACTCCACCAAAGAGCGCGTCATCGGCGATCTCCTCACTCTCACGCCGGGCTTTCTCGAATCGCGTTCTAACGACCGCTTTCAGGGCAGGATTTAACGCTTCAATCGCCTTAAAGGCAGCCTCCAGAACGTCTGCGCGACTCACCTCCCGGCGGCGGATCAGTTCGGCAAGGCCGGTGGCATCATATTGTTGGTACTCGTGAGACTGCATTACGTTCGCCTATTATGCTTTTCTCTACAGCCTAGCAGAGGGCGTCCACTTAATTTTTCTTAACTATATGTTTTCGCTCCCCCCCTCCACTGAGCCTTAAGGCGTATTGCCTTTAACTCCAAAACTCACTATGTTGGAGTCAATTGGGAACGTTCCCATTTTACTGTTTAATGGATAGCCAACATGCCCCCTGCCTCTGTGCGCGCCACACTTATTGAAGTCGCTAAACTGGCGGGCACGTCTAAAACCAGCGTATCGCGCTTTTTCGGCCCGGAGCGCGAACGGCTAACCCCCAGCCTTCAAACCCGCATTGCCAACGCCGCCGCGACGCTGGGCTACCAGCCCAATTTAATGGCACGCGGTCTCAAGGGAGGCGGCTCGCGCCTACTGGGCGTACTGGTGGCCGATATCCGCAATCCGTTTTCAGTGGCAGTTGTCCACGGCATAGAGCAAGCGGCTCGGGCTAACGGTTATTCATTAATCGTTTGCAATACCGATAACGACCCAGAACGAGAACAGCAGCACCTGCGCCTGTTGACGTCGTATCAGGTAGAGGGCTTGATGATTAATGCTACCGGGCAGCCTGAAGCGCAGTTACAGGCACTCATGCATAGCGGTGTCCCCCTCGTGCTACTTGACCGCGAAGTTCACCAACTTGACGTTGATGTGATCGGGCTTGATAACGCGCTAGCGATTGATATGGCACTGAATCATCTCGTGCAACAAGGGTATCGCTCCCTTCTCTATGTCAGTGAGTCGCCTGCACATGCCAGTACCCGCCAGGAACGGCTACAGCGCTTTAACCAGCAAGCAGAGAGCTTAGGGATCAAAAGTCAGACGCTAATACTGGACAATGCAGCACCTCACATTGAAACGTTAGCCAACTTTAACCAGCACACTGCCTCATCACCAGGCGCTGTTTTATGCGCTAACGGTAACGTCACGCTCGCTATGACACGCAGTTTTCAACAGCTGGGCATCCCCTTGGGCCCTACCGGTTTAATGGGAATTGACGAACTGGATTGGTGTGAGCTGATAACGCCAGGCATCACCACCCTGGCCCAGCCTACCGATGATATCGGCCATGCTGCCGTCAGTTGCCTGCTCAACCAGCTTAACGGCTCAGCGCAGGCATCACCCGTACGCTACCGCCATGCGCCGCGTTTACAGATCCGCGGCAGTACAACGCTTTAGCCAAATCCTTAACACCCTTAAAAAGAGAATATCCTGATGGCAAATACAACATTCTCCTCCCCACGGATACTGACTTTTGGCGAAGCCATGGCCATGCTGGTGGCGAATACACCGGGTGATCTAGCAGAAGTCGAAAGCTTTCATCGCCGTTTAGCAGGCGCCGACAATAACGTCGCCATTGGCCTTTCGCGCCTGGGTTTTCACGTTGGCTGGTTGAGCCGAGTGGGTACCGACAGCCAGGGCAGGTTTATTCAGCAGTCTTTAAAAGCTGAAGGAGTTGACGACCGGTATATTCAGCTTGATGAACACCACCCCACCGGGCTGATGTTCAAGGAGCGCGCAGAAAACGGTGCCGACCCACGGGTTGAGTACTTTAGGCGCGGCAGTGCCGCCAGTCACTTAAGCGTTGAAGATGCCGCTTCCATCAATTTTCAGTCGCTCGCCCATCTGCATGCTACCGGTATTACTCCCGCGCTTTCTAAAAGCGCCCTGGAATTAACCCGCCACTTGATGCATCAGGCACGCGAAAACGGCGCTAGCATTTCCTTCGACCCCAATTTACGCCCGTCACTTTGGCCCAGCGAAGCTGTCATGCGTGATACCTTAAATGAGCTGGCAAGTCTGGCTGACTGGGTACTACCAGGACTTTCCGAAGGGCGGCTTTTGACCGGCTGCGAATCGCCCGAAGCGATTGCCGACTTCTACCTTGAGCGCGGTGCCAAGGCCGTTATCATCAAGCTGGGACCAGAGGGCAGCTATTATCGCGGCACGCTGGGAGGCTCTTTGGAAAGCATCAACGTGCCCGGCCAGCCGGTCGCCAACGTTGTTGATACCGTGGGGGCTGGCGATGGCTTCGCGGTCGGTGCGATCAGCGCACTGCTGGATGGCCTAACTGCTCGTGATGCGCTTAAACGTGGCAATCTGGTCGGCGCCCAGGCCGTACAAGTCGTCGGTGATATGGAAGGTTTGCCCACCAGGGACAAGCTGGAACAGCTTGAGCACTAAGGTCACATGTAACGATCACAACACGAGGAGATAGTATGAAAAAAAGTATCATTGTGACAGGACGACTTGGCGATCCACTAAAAGAAACGCTAGCGCAACACTTTGAGCTTATTGAGCACTCAGGGCCACTTGATCCCACTCAGCAAGATGTGCTCGACATGCTATCGAAGGCACACGGCATTATCGGCTCAGGGCTGCCCATTACACCTGAATTACTGGATGCGGCGCCCGCGCTTGAAGTTATTTCGACAATTTCGGTGGGTTACGACAGCATCCCCGTGGATGAGTTAACCAAGCGTGGCATTATGCTGTGCAACACGCCTGATGTGCTCACTGAAACGACCGCTGATACCGGTTTTGCGCTGGTGATGGCCTCAGCACGCCGGGTAACAGAGCTTGCCGAATGGGTAAAAGCGGGCAACTGGAAAGCTAGCCTTGGCCCTGATCACTTTGGTAACGACGTACACGGAAAAACGCTGGGCATGATAGGTTTTGGACGCATCGGCCAAGCGGTTGCCCGGCGCGGTGCACTTGGCTTTGGCATGTCGATTCTCTACTCAAACGCGTCTCCCAAACCTGAACGCGAAGCAGAGCTAGGTGCCAAGCGCTGTGAGCTTAACGAACTATTGGAAAAAGCAGACTTTGTCTGTGTGACCGTCCCGCTAACCGCAGAGACCAAGCACCTAATCGGTGCCGACGAGTTTGCACGCATGAAGTCCTCAGGTATTTTCATCAACATTGCTCGCGGTAAAGTCGTCGATGAATCAGCGCTAATTGACGCACTTGAGAAAGGCACCATTAAAGCAGCGGGTCTGGATGTCTTCGAGCAGGAACCGCTGCCAGCCACCTCCCCTCTACTTAACATGACCAACGTCGTCGCCCTGCCCCATATTGGGTCCGCAACACATGAGACTCGCCAGGCAATGGCTCAGCGCGCCGTGGATAATATTCGCTTGGCCCTACAGGGCAAGCCCCCCATTAACCTGGTTAACGAGGACGTACGCCAATGAGTCCTGCTATGCCCAGAGTAACGCCCAGCGCAACGACCGCCGCTTACTGCCTACTGTTTGACAGCGATGGCACGCTGGTAGACAGCGAAGTACTCCTTGCAGAGGTAATGGGCGACATTCTTCCGGAGTTCGGCCTACCGTTCTCTGCGCGTCAGTATATGGAAGAGTTTCGTGGAGTACGCTTTCACACGATAGTCAATACGTTAGAAGCGCGCTTTCAGCCCCTCACAGAAGACCAGGCGGCGACGCTTGAAGCCGGTATGCGGACACGCATGGAAGCCCGCATGCGGGCAGAGCTTGAACCCATCGCTGGCATTCCAGATGCGCTTGATCAATTAAGCAGCTACGCCAAAGCCGTGGTATCTAACGGCCCCGAGCGCAAGATCCGCTGTGCCATGGAAAGCACTGGTTTAGGCCACCATTTTAAAGGGAATTTATTCAGTGCTTATACCCTGAATGTCTGGAAACCCGACCCCGAGCTTTACCGCAAGGCGGCGGCGGCAATGGGCTACGCGCCCGAGCAGTGCATTGTGATCGACGATGCGGCCGTAGGCGTAGAAGCCGGGTTGGCTGCAGGTATGCACGTTATCCATATTAACCACTTTCCTGATGAAGAGAGCACGCCCGAAGGCGCCGTTAGCATTCAGCATGCCAATGAATTGCCTAGCGTGATTGCCCGTTTAGTCGCTTAGATAATTACCGACACACGAGTGCACCGACAAAAAGAACCCCACGGCTGCTTAAGCAGTGAGGTTCTTTGAGGTCCCGATTCAGGGTGGGCTACTTTTCAGCACGCTTCAGATAGCTATTTAATCCATCAACTGGCGTACCGCAAGCTCAATACCGCGCAGTTCGGCAAGCCCGCGCATACGGCCATAAAGCGGGTAGCCCGGCGCGGTTTTACGCTGTTGGTCGTCAAGAATATGATGGCCATGATCAGGGCGTAACGGCAAGCGCGCCCCGCCCTCCTTTTCACGGCGACGCTCTTCTTCGACCAGTGCCTGGATAACGCCGACCATATCAACGTTACCTTCCAGGTGAGGTGCTTCGTGGAACGAACGTGGGTCCGCCTCGCGCTTTGTGGCACGCAGGTGGATAAAGTGAATATGCGGGGCAAAGTGGCGAGCCATGGCAACCAGGTCGTTGTCTTCACGAACACCATAAGAGCCGGTGCAAAACGTTAGGCCATTGGCCGGGCTGGGCACATGATCCACCACCCACTGTGCATCCTCATGAGTTGACACCACTCGCGGCAAGCCCAGAAGCGACCGGGGTGGGTCATCCGGGTGGATCGCCATACGAATGCCGACTTCTTCAGCCACCGGAATAATCGCCTGTAAAAAGCAGCCAAGATTTTCGCGCAGCTTTTGCGCATCAATCTCGGCATACTCCGCCAGTACATCCCGAAACTGTTCCAGCGTATAGTGCTCTTCCGCCCCAGGCAGCCCGGCGATCAGTGTCGTCACCAGCTTGTCGCGGGCGGTCTGATCAAGCGTCTCAAGGTAGCGTTGGGCCATACTCTTATCCGCTTCGCTATACTCAGCCTCGGCCCCTGGCCGCTTAAGAATATAGAGATCAAACGCCGCAAACGCGGTGTGATCAAAGCGCAGCGCCAGCGCACCATCCGGCAGTGCATGGACGAGATCGGTTCGCGTCCAGTCGAGCACCGGCATAAAGTTGTAACAAACGGTGTCGATACCGCAAGCTGCCAAATTACGTAGCGTTTGGCAGTACGTAGCAATCAACGCATCGCGCTCGGGCAGGCCCTGCTTTATCGCTTCATGGACCGGCACACTCTCAACCACCGACCAGCGAAGCCCGGCGGTCTCAATCAGGTTCTTGCGCGCTTGAATAGCCTCGACCGGCCACACTTGGTGATTAGGTATTTCATGCAGTGCCGTCACAATGCCGGTCGCACCGGCCTGGCGAATTTCTTCAAGACGTATCGCATCGTTAGGGCCGAACCAGCGCCAGGTATGCTCCATAAATAACTCCCTATCCTTCGATGCCTAGCGCTGCTAACGCGGCATTTAACCCATCTTGCGTTAAGGCGCGATAGGCCGCTACTACGTCGTCGACAAACGGCTGATGTGTTGCCAACGCGGGCGGTACCACTTCGTCCATGGCTAAAAATGCGTTTACCAACGCGACCGGCTGGCCACCGTGAGTCTGATGTAGCTCAGCAAACTGCTTTGCCATGGGATCATCAACGGTATAAAGCTTGCCGTTTAGCTCTTGGCCATCGGTATAACGAATCCACCCAGCCATTCCTAATGCAGTGCAAGGCGATGCCTGACCCACTTGAATACGCTCAAGAGCGCCGCTCAGCCAGCGCTGGGGCAGCTTCTGGCTGCCGTCCATGGCGATCTGCTGCAAACGGTGGCGCAAGCTGTCATTGGTAAAGCGTGAAAGTAGCGAATCAGCGTACGCCGCAAGGTCAGTGCCTTCGGGCATATTAAGCGTCGGTGCGGCTTCTTCCAGCATGTAGCGGCGCAGCAGCGCGCGCAGTGCCGGTTGGTTGATGCCGTCATACACCGTTTCAACACCTTCCAAAGCACCCAGATAGGCCAGCAGAGAATGGCTACCGTTCAACATTCGCAGCTTCATGGTTTCAAACGGGGCAACATCGGCGACCATTTCTACGCCGTCGGCCTCCCAGCTTGGCCGCCCGGTGGGGAAGTTGTCCTCTACCACCCACTGCGAGAATGCCTCACCCACCACGGCATTAGGATCAGCAACGCCCAAGGTAGCTAAGCGCTCAAAGTCAGCGTCGGTCATCGCTGGCACAATGCGGTCGAC
Organism: Halomonas sp. 72; assembly: GCF_052379785.1. Lineage (NCBI taxonomy): Bacteria > Pseudomonadati > Pseudomonadota > Gammaproteobacteria > Oceanospirillales > Halomonadaceae > Halomonas > Halomonas sp. 72. The sequence goes on from NZ_JBQSYY010000005.1 coordinate 232,194, forward strand.
CATGGAGCTTGGAAACGCCACTTCCGCATCAATCCACTCGGCAAGTTCAGCACTACGCTGCTGGGCAAGCTTAACCACGGCTTTACGAGTACGCTGACCGTTGTGTGGCATGTTATCGCACGAAAGCACGGTAAACGGTGCCACGCCCGCGGCGTGCCGCCGAGCCAGCGCTTCAACCAGTAAGCCAGGAGCGGTCCGCGGCTCGCCAGGTGAGGCGATATCGCCCGCTACCATGGGGTCATCCAGGCGCAGCTCACCGCTGGCCGGGTTCAGGAAATACCCTTTTTCCGTCACGGTCAGCGTGACAATACGCGTCGCTGGCGCCGCCAGCCGCTCAAGCAGCGCGTCTCTATCCCGCCCCCAGTTGCCCGACGCATCGCGGCCGGAAAACAGCGTTTCTTCAATCACGCCGATCTCGCGTAGCGTCAGCGTCTGGCTGTCGGCATATTCCGCCACCTGATAGTGGTAACCCGCCTTGCGCAGGCTATCTACCAGGTCAACACTCGAGCGTAAATTGGCGCTACATACGCCCCACTCGCCATCGCCTGTGCGCTGGCGATAGCGCTCAAGATAAACCGCTTGGTGAGCACGGTGAAACGCGCCCAAGCCAAGATGGACAATGCTGATATGGCCGGATGGCGGCGCTGCATTAATACGTTTCATGGACATGCCTAGTTACTCCCCATCAGCAGATTAGGCAGCCAGAGTGAAATAGCCGGTACGTAGGTCACCAGCATCAGTACTGCCAGGTTGCATAGCAGGAAAGGGACAATCGCTCGCGCTACCGAAAGCATGGGCAGCTTACCGATGCCAGCGACGACAAACAGACACACCCCGACCGGCGGCGTGGTCAGGCCAATCATCAGGTTAAGCACGGCAATGACGGCAAAGTGCACTGGGTCCACACCCACACCGGTGGCCACGCCTACGAGGGCCGGGAATAGAATGATCAGCGCGGCGATGGTTTCCATGAAGGCGCCGACAAACAGCAGGATCAGGTTGAGAATCAGCAGCACGATCAGCGGGTTTTCACTGATGGAAAGAATCAGCGTGGCGATCATCTGAGGAATCTGCTCGCTGGTCAGAATCCAGCCGAACAGGTTAGCCAGGCCCACCATCAACAAAAGCGCTGACGAGGTCAAAACGGTATCGACCAGAATGCCCGGCAGTTTGCGCCAAGTAAGCCCCTTGTAGACATACATGCCTACCACCAGGGCGTAAAGACTGGCCACAATCGAGGCTTCGGTGGGCGTAAAGAAGCCGCCAATGATGCCGTACAGAATAATCACAGTCATCAACAGCGCCCAGAAGGCTGTTTTCGCTTCGCGCAGAAGCTGCAGGACCGGCACGCGCTTCTCCTTGGGGTAGCCGCGACGAACAGCCAGAATGTACACCGTGACCATCATGGCCAGACCCATTAAAAGGCCAGGCACCGCACCAGCCAAAAACATCCGGCCTACGGAGATACCACTTAATGAGCCTGCAATAATCATCGGCACGCTGGGTGGAATAATCGGCCCTATGGTTGACGAGGCGGCCGTCACCGCGGCGGCAAAGGGCTTGTCATAGCCCGAGCGCGCCATGCCCGGAATCATCACCGAGCCGATACTCGCGGAGTCCGCCACAGCGGTACCGGAAATACCGCCAAAAATCATCGAGCCGCCTACGTTGGCAAGGCCTAGCCCGCCGCGAATATGGCCAAGCAGCGCATTGGAGAAGCGCACGATATGTTCGGTGATATTGCCCACGTTCATCAGATTACCGGCCAGCACAAACCCCGGAATACATAGCAGAACGAAGGTGTCGATACCCGCGTACATACGCTGGGGTACGATGGTGAGCGAAATGCCCTCCAGCAATAGATACGATACAGAGGCGATACCAAGCGCAAACGCAATGGGCATACCCACCACGAGAAGTATCAGAAAAACACTAAACAGAATAATAACTTCCATGCTTACGACTCCTGTTTACGGGTGGCAGAGGGACGACACATTGCGATAATTCCCTCAAGACACCCCAGCACGCTATAAGCCAGGAGTAGCGCAAAGGTGACTACCGTTGAGAAAAAGATATACAGCATGGGAATACGTAGCGTTGGCGAGGTCTGCCAGGTACCGTTCTGGGCATACTGCCAAGCATAGGGCAGCACCAGAAACGCAAATACCCCAATCATCAAGCAGATCAGCGCCTGAAACGCGGCTTTCACGCGTGGGCCAAGCATATGATGGAACAGCTCGACACTGATATTGCGGTGCTGGCGCATCACCACGCCGACCGAGAGCGCCACCATGTAGATAAACAGATAGCGCGAGAGCTCTTCTGTCCAGGCAATGGAGAACGGCAGAAATAGCCGAGAACTCACTTGCAACAACACCGTGCCCGCAATAGCGACCAGTGCAAGCACAGCCAGGGTTAGAAAACAGGTATCCACCCAGTCAATCAAGCGCCCAATAGGACCTTGCAGCCTGGGTACTACCGACATCGAATCCAAACTCTCCAACGCTTCTTGCTCAAGCGCTTTTTGATCCGAGCTCATAAACGTATCCTCATGGGATAAACCACTCTTGCAGATAGACGATGGGCTGGCGCACGGCCAGCCCATCCTCATTACTTACCGACTTACAGGCCTTGAATGGCGTCGAAAATCTCACGCTGTTCAGGAGTCAATGCTTCGAGTACCGCTGGACGGGCCGCTTCAGCGAAGGCATCAACATCCACCTCAACGAACTCCATGCCGCGCTCTTGCAGTGCCTGTTCCAGACGCGTTTGGTCTTCGACAAACAACTCTGACTCATACGCTTGCATGGTCGCTGCAGCATCACGTACCACCTGCTGAAGATCTTCAGGCATGTTTTCCAACTGGTTACGGCCAATCACAACGTAGATCCAACTGCGCACATGACCGGTCATGTTGACGTAGTCCTGCACCTCGTTGAAGCTGGCGCTTTCGATCAGGCTAAGCGGGTTTTCCTGACCTTCCAGCGTGTTCTGTTGAAGTGCGGTGAACACTTCACTGAACGCCATGGGTGTTGGGCGTGCGCCCATCGCCTGCCAGGTATCCACGAAAAGCGGCACGTTAGGTACGCGCAGGCGTAAGTCGTTTAAGTCTTCGGGCGTGCGGATCGGACGGTTGGACGTCAGCTCGCGAGGGCCACGCTCAAACCAGGCCAAGGGCACCAAGTTGGTACGCTCGGTGATCTGCTCTTCAATCTCGGTGCCGATCTCACCATTAACGGCTGCGTGCAGATGCTCGGAGTCGCGGAAGGCATAAGGCACGGCCATCATGGCCGCCTTGGGCGCCCAGTTTTGCAGGCTCTCGCCGGTAATCGTCATGTCCGCTGTGCCCAGCTGAATGCTGTTGATCACATCCATTTCATTACCCAGCTGCTCGCTGGGATAAAGGCGAACTTCAATACGGCCGTCAGAGTTGGCTTCTACTTCTTCCTTGAACTTCTCGGCCGCCTGGTGCCAGATGTTCTGCTCGTTAGCCAAATGGCCAAAACGCAGCGTGTAGTCGGCGGCCAGCGCGGATTGCGCACTGAGAAGAACCGTTCCAAGTACCGCACTGGTTAATAGCTTCTTGATCATTTTTATCGCTCCTGCACTTTGCGTTGTTGGTTGTTAGTGCGTGTGGTTAATGTGAATGGGCGTCGTTAAGCACTGACTTGAATCAGCACTTTACGAGCTTCTTCAGGACGGTGATCAAGCATATCGATAGCACCCGGCATATCGCTCAGCGGTAACCGATGGCTAACCAGCGCCAACGGGTCCAGCTTGCCACTTGCCATTAACGCTAGCACCTCCGGAAACTTACGATTATTAAGCCGTGAGCCGACCAGCGTCAGCTCTTTTTTGATCACTTCAAGCTGCACCAAATCGCTTGGCTGAACGCTGAACCCGAGCAGGCCAATACGGCCCGCGGGCGATGCCAGCCGCAGCATCTGGGGAAGCAGCGCCGGCACACATGCAGCGTCGGCAATCAGCGGTACGCCTTCACCCTGGGTTAGGGCCAGCACCTCTTTTTCGACATCCTGCTCACGGCTGTTGAGAACGTGCGTGGCGCCCAACGCTTTTGCGGCCTCCAGGCGCTCATTGATAACGTCGGTAACGATGATCTCTTCAATACCCAAGGCCCGAGCCATCTGCAGGATCGTCATGCCGATCACGCCTGCGCCCAAAATCAGCAGCCGATCACCGGGGTGCGGCTGCATGCGGTCCAGCACGTTGGCGGCAATGGTGTAGGGCTCTACCAGGGCAGCGGCGTCCAGGCTGATATGCTCCGGCAGCTTGTGCACATTCGCTGCGGGCACCGCCACGAACTCTTCAAAACCGCCGTTACGGTGTACGCCAATGACTTCAAGGGCGCCGCACACGTTGGGGCGGCCAATGCGGCAGGGGTAGCAGGTGCCGCAACTAATAACCGGGTCAACGCAGACGCGATCACCCACCGAAACATCAGCTACGCCTTCGCCAACCGCGTCAATAACGCCCGCAAATTCGTGGCCCGTGATACGTGGAAAGCGCACAAAGGCATTATCGCCGTGGATAATATGCATATCCGAACCGCAGATACCGGCAAACGCTACGCGTACCCGTACTTCACCTGCGGCGGCGGTGGGTACTTCAACATCGGCGACCTGGTAGTCATGGGGCGCCTTGACCTGAAATGCTTTCATGGATGCAAAACTCCTTACCCGTTCGTTAGGTCACCAATGCCAAAGAGTGCCGTCTTCCAACCGGTTAACCGGCAGGCTGGCACGCTTATAGGGGTATTGTTTGGCAAGCTCTTCGTCGATATCCACGCCATGCCCTGGCGTTTCGCCCACGATAAAGTGGCCATCCTCAAAACGGTAATCGTGAGGAAACACCTCGTCAGTCGCGCTGGTATGCGGCATGTACTCCTGAATACCAAAGTTAGGCACCCAGGTATCAAAGTGAATAGCTGACCCCAGGCACACCGGAGAAAGATCGGTCGGCCCGTGGAAACCGGTACGCACGTGGTAAAGACCCGCTAAATCAGCAATACGGCGCACATGAGTGATGCCACCAGCGTGAGTCAACGTGGCACGAATATAGTCGATCCACTGGTTTTCGATCAGCGCTTTGGCGTCATGAATACTATTGAATACCTCACCTACCGCTAGCGGTGTGGTGGTGTGTTGACGTATAAGGCCAAACGCCTCCTGGTTTTCAGCCGGTACGCAGTCCTCAAGCCAGAAAAGATGGTAAGGCTCAACTTCCTTGCCCAAGCGGGCCGCTTCAATGGGTGTTAGGCGGTGGTGAACATCGTGCAAAATATGCAGATCATCACCAAAGCGCTCACGTACAGCGGCAAACAGTTTGGGCACGTGGTTCAAATATTTGCTGGTGCTCCAGACGTGCTCGGCGGGTAAATCGGCATCCGCAGGCTCGTAGGGCTCGCCGTCTTTCTTGGCAACGCCATAAATACTTGCGATACCCGGCACACCGGCCTGCACACGCACGGCTTTATAGCCTTCGTCTACATGGCGGGCGACCTCTTCAAGGCATGAATCGATATCGCGCCCTGTGGCGTGGCCATACACCATTACGCGGTCGCGGCTCTTGCCGCCCAGCAGTTGGTAAAGCGGCATACCCGCGAGTTTCGCTTTGATATCCCAAAGGGCCATGTCGACAGCGGCAATCGCGCTCATGGTAACCGGGCCACGACGCCAGTAAGCGCCACGATACAAGTAGTGCCAAATGTCTTCGATGCGCTGAGGATCACGGCCAATCAAGGCCGGGATTACGTGCTCATCCAAATAGGCGACCACGGCCATTTCCCGACCGTTTAGCGTGGCATCTCCGATACCGTAGGTCCCCTGGTCGGTAACGATTTTCAAGGTAACGAAGTTGCGCCCCGGCGAGGTGACAATGGTATAGGCGTGTTCGATTTTCATGGGGTTGCCTCCTCAATGAGGGATACCGTTTCCTGAGTATCGAACATCTCGGGAAACCGCTGTACTAGATCGGGAAGTGAAACAAAAATTTCACGCAAATGGCGCCGCATGGATTGCTCAGCCATTGCTATATCGCGGTCTTCAATGGCGGCCACAATATGGGCGTGCTGATCAATCAAACGGGCGATGGGGGTGGTATCGGGGACGCTCAAGTAGCGTACGCGATCCATCTGAGCTCTTACCTCTTCAATGACTTTCCAAGCGGCCTGCTGCCCAACGGCTAGCGACAATGTCTTGTGAAAGCGCTCATCCAGCCGGTAGAAACGAATGGTGTCGTGCGGCTCAATACAGCGGCGCTGGCGCTCCAGCAAGTCGTGTAACTCGGTGAGCACTTCGTCGGGAAGCCCTTTGACCGTTGCCTGACGCACTACCGCTACCTCAACCGCCTCACGTACAAAGCGCGCTTCAAGCACTGCTCGCTGAGATATTCTGACCACATAAGTACCACGCTGTGGCCGGACTTCGACGAGCCCTGTTTCAGAAAGGCGGATAAAGGCCTCGCGCACCGGCTGACGGCTGACCGAAAAAGCGTCCGCCACTTCTTTTTCAGACAGCGCTCGGCCAGGTTCCAACACCATTTGAATAATCGACTGGCGCAGTACCTGGTAAAGACGCTGACGCACCGACTCGGTCTCCGACGTCTCCTGCCATAGCGCTTGTAGCGTAGTGTTTGTATCACTCATCTGCCGCCGCCTGGGTAAAGGGGCATGACGCCCTTATCTGATACAACTAGTATGGTAGTATGGCGAGACAAACAAAAGCCTAAACGCCCTATACTTTGGTTGAAGGTAACGCACATGAAACGCCAGCTTTACACGGGTTCAAACTATAAGAAATCAATAAACATCAACGATCTTGAACGCATCGCCAAAAAAAGACTGCCGAACTTCGTGTTTGAATATGTGTATGGCGGAAGCGATGACGAACATACGCTGCATCATAATCGCACTGTGTTTGATCAATACCTGTTTGAACCCAGAACAATGACAAAGGTGGGTACGCGGGATTTAAGCACCACACTGTTTGACCGTTCTTACCAAATGCCAGTAGCGATTGGTCCAACAGGATTTAACGGCATGCTGACGCGTGATGGCGACCGAAAACTTGCCTGTGCCGCCCGCGATGCGAATATCCCGTTTGTGCTGAGCAATGTCTCTACCACCGCCATGGAAGATATCCAGGCCATTGAAGGCTTGACGGCGTGGATGCAGCTGTACTTCTATCGTGACCGAGCCTTCGTAAAATCGCTTATCAAGCGCTGCCAGGACGCCCGTTTTGAAGCCATTGTGATCACTACGGATAGCGCCATTTACGGCAACCGTGAGTGGGACGTGCGCAATTTCCGGCGGCCCATGAAACCCACCTTCGCCAACCTGGCACACATGATGACCAAGCCTCGCTGGATGCTGGATGTGTTGCTGCCCGGCCTACCTACCTTTAAAAACCTGGATGAGCTTCTGCCACCGGAAAAGCGTGGCGCCCAAGGCGCATCGCAAATTATCGGCTCGCAGTTGGACCCGTCGCTTAACTGGGAAGACATTGCCTGGTTACGTGAGACGTGGCCAGGCAAGATAATTCTCAAAGGAATTCTGGCGCCGGAAGAAGCCGAGCAGGCCGTAAAACTTGGCGTTGACGGTATCGTGCTTTCCAACCACGGTGGAAGGCAGCTCAATCACTCGCTCTCGCCCATGGATACCCTCGCCGACGTAAAAGCCTGCGTAGGGGAACGCTGCCATGTGTTTGTGGATAGCGGGTTTCGGCGCGGCACCGATATTATAAAAGCACTGGCATTAGGCGCAGACGCCGTTTGGCTTGGAAGAGCGACGCTTTACGGGCTTGCGGCGGGTGGCCAAGCGGGTGCAGCGCATGCTTTAAACCTGCTGAGAGGAGAAGTAGACAGAACGTTAGGCTTGTTGGGCCACACCAATATTGAGGATTTAACCTCAGCGTGCCTGGTCAAGCGACCACGTTGAATTACTTATGAAACCTCTGATTACCTATAACGCAATTGCGTATGCTCAGCGCTTGCAATTGCGTTTAAAAAACCAGGTTACTGACACAACAAAATTAACGATCCATACATAAAAATCCTCTCTATTACGCTATTGCTTATCTTCTTTCATGCTGCATAAACCAAGCCAGAAACATTAAAAGAAAAAGAGCAACCTGTGCCACAGGGTTTAAAAAATATTAAAGATCCTCTTATCCTACGCAAAACACCCACTTAGATCCTATTATCAAACAATGGCTAGCATCATCAACTACTTATTAAGCGTAAACGCCTTTTCCGGCTATTCTTCAAACTAAATTAGTGTAAAGGCGTATCTTCATAAAGGAGGTAATAACGTGAGTATACCGAAGTTTAAAGAGTGCATCGAAGCCTGTAATATATGTGCGGTCTATTGCGATAACTGCGCGGCCTCCTGTCTTCAAGAACCCAACATTGAACACATGGCTGAATGTATTCGGTTAGATATTCAGTGTGCACAAATTTGCCGGTTGGCCGTCTCCTTTATGGCCCAGAATAGCGAATATGCTCAGGATGTCTGCCAGCTGTGTGCGGATATCTGTCAAAAGTGCGGTGATGAATGCGACCAACATGACGCAGAGCATTGCCAAGAGTGCGCCCAGGCATGTCATCTGTGCGCCAGCCTATGTGCATCAATGGTGGCATAAAAAGGCAGCGCTGCTAAACCCAGCCCTTCATTTGGAAAATAGCTGATTACGCCTAATGTATAAAGTGAGCAAGGCTTGAGCGACCCTATGCTCACTTTTTTGTAAGCCTTATTAATGAGCGGTTATCTACATCCCCTTAACGGGAGCGATTATACGATGCAAAGCAAGGATAGCTTTATATCATGTGTTTTTCGGACCAACATGCTGCTCATTTTTGCAGTTTTCGCTTTGGCAGGTTGCCGTTATCCGGTCAATATTGAACGCCCCATGACGGAGATGCAGGGCGGGGAGCTGAACGTTGGCCTTTCCGAGAACCCGCCTTGGGTCATACATACTGACCAAGGCCCGGCAGGGCTGGAAGTCGACATCATTCGTGCGCTTGCAGAAGATATGGATGCCACCGTTAACTGGCACTGGGATAGCGAAGGAAATCTGTTAGCAGCGCTCTCTCAATACCAGCTTGACCTGGTGGCCGGTGGGCTTACCCAGGATTCAAATGTGAGCGCCCTCGCCACCCCCACCAAGGCCTACTATGAGAGCCACTATTCAGTCGGGGTACCCAGAAGCACTTCCTTACCCAGCCATCTTGAAGGTGTTGAGGTCGCCCTTCCTGCCGTTAATCATATCGCCCATGCGCTTAAAAAAGAGGGCGCGATTCCCCGCCCCACTTCCAATCTTGATGCACTAAACCAAGCGGTTGCCAACCCCTCCTGGTGGCTTCATGCGCATAACTATCAGGTTGGAGAGTGGGAAATCGCCACCGACCAGCATGTTATGGCGCTACCCAAAGGAGAAAATGCCTGGATGCTGGTCGTACAGCGCCATTTAAATAGCTACCCCGGTATTGAACAACGCCTTCAACAGCTGGAGGCTGAACAATGAAAATACGCAAGCTTTATCACCTGCCTCCGGAGAAACAGCAGGATCTCGACTACCTGATCCGCCTTGAATGGTGGAATTTAGCGTTTCGTCTTTCCATTGTAGCGGTACTGGGTTCGGTATTGGGCAACAGCCAGGCAATGAAAGTCGCATGGCTGGAAGACATGCTTTCGCTCATTCCGCCTATCGCTTTCTTGCTGGCCGTCCGGTTTCGCAATCGCCCGCCTAATAAGACCTACCCTTATGGGTATCAACGCGCCACGATCATTGCCTTTTTATGCACCGCCACTGCACTAAGCGCGATGGGCCTGTTTTTACTAGGAGACTCGCTGCTAAAGCTTGCCCACCAGGAGCACCCCAGTATCGGCGCCATCACGCTGTTTGGTGAGACGATATGGATGGGCTGGGTGATGGTTGGCGTGCTTATCTACAGTGTCATTCCGCCGGTTATTATCGGGCGCTTACAGACCAAAGCCGCCGCCAAAGTGCATGAGAAAACCGTCTTTGCGGATGGCAAAATGAGCAAAGCTGACTGGATGACCGGGATGGCTGCCATTGTAGGCGTGCTGGGCGTAGGGGCCGGTTTTTGGTGGGCAGACGCAGTTGCTGCAGCCATTATTGCCCTGGACGTTACCAAGGATGGCATTACCAATTTAAAAGAGGCCGTAGGCGACCTGCTTGATCGCCGCCCTCACTTTACATCTCGCGAAAAGCCGGAGCACATGGAAGAAGCACTTGAGGCCGAACTTTGCGCCATGCCTTGGGTAGCCACCGCCTCAGTACGCTTACGTGAAGAAGGCCCCATCTTCAGCGGCGAGGCCTTTGTCACCCCACATAGTAATGATGATTTGGCGCAGCATCTGAAAGAAGCCTCTCAGCACCTTAATAATTACGACTGGCGCATTTATGAAGTTGTCGTTACCGCATGGCCCAATGAAGAGCACATACCTTCCCCCGCCAATGCCACTCCTTTATAACTGCTTTTTCATGACCTTTTTTCATAATCCTTTTTTCATAACCCCTGTTCCTGAACCGCTTTGGCCTAGCGGATTAACGATGTTCTAAACTCAAGGCCGCCTCTTTCGCATTCACCCACGGCGAAGGAGGCGGTTCGATACTATTCGACTAAGCGATGTCTAACGCCTTCGCCGGGCCGAAGTGCTCGAAGTGGCGGTGTGACTCGGGCACGCCCAAGCGAGTCAAGCTGTCATCCACCGCACTCATAAAGCCATGAGGCCCGACAAAGTAACAGCGCTCGCCGGACACGATATGTTTCGCCAAAAGCTCATCACTGATACGCCCCTGGTAGTCACCGCTGTCATCCTGCTCAAATACGGTGACGACGCTTAACTGCTCAGGATACGCGTGTGCCAACTCCTGTAGCGTGGTCGCAAAGGCACGGTGCTCAGCGTCTATCGCGGCATGCAGATAAGCAACCTTACGGCCTTGTTGCAGCGCCTCTTGAGCAATCGGCAATAAGGGCGTTTGACCGATGCCGCCACTCACCAACAACAGGGGCTCATCGCCCGGCACGAGTGTCATCTCACCCGCTGGCGGCAGCAACTCAATCGTATCGCCTACGTTTAGATGGTCGTGAAAATAGCGGCTGGCAAGCCCATGAGGTTCACGCTTGATAGACAGGCGGTAAGAACGCCCATCCGGCATACCTGACAAGCTGTAATGGCGATGTACCGGCTCGCCATCAATCATAAGCTTCACGCCGATATACTGGCCGGGCGTATAGTTTGCGACCGGGCCGCCATCTTCAGGCACCAGGATGAACGAGCGAATAACGCTACTCTCCTGCTGTATTTTCTCAATACGAAAGCGCCGCGTGCTGCGCCAGCCGCCAAGGCGCTGCTCGAACTCCTGATAGCGCTGCTCTTCAAGCTCGATCAACAAAGCGGCAAGCTCCTGGTACAACGCCCCCCAGGCATCCGCAACTTCAGGCGTCACCGCATCGCCCAGAACCTCACCGATAGCCTCCATCAGGCATTCCCCAACAATCGGGTACTGATGCGGCTGAATATCCAGCGAGATATGCTTGTTAACCACAGTTTCCATAATGTGGCGCGCCGTTTCAGGATTTTGGCGAACCTGCACATACGCCAGAATGGAACCTGCCAGCGCTCGTGGCTGCCCGCCATTTTGCTGATGCGTTTGGTTGAAAAGTGACTTCACCTCAGGATAGCGCTCAAACATTAACGGATAAAAGCGCTGGGTAATCGTATCGAGATGCTCAGCCACAACGGGGGCTGTAGCAGCAATGATCTGTTCTTGTGCCGGTGTGAGCATGGAGGCCTCTTCCCTATAGCTTAAAGATTCATTTTAAATACACCTTTAAAATATCAGGTTTCAGCAAGCCATGGCATGAGCTGCGTCAATAAATCGCTCCTCATAGGGAAAAGAAAAACGCCAACAACCCTGATGCCACCTATTGAACACAGAGTTTAGGCAATGCACGCCCAGCGCCTTCCCTGCTATTAACAGAGCTACTTTTTATCAGCGCGTACCCGGCGTTAGGTCGCCGTAATGCACAGCGGTAACCGCATTTTTTGGCGAGCCATCCACCAGCTTGGTGCTATAGGTCAGATACACAAAGGTTTGTGTTTCAGTATCATGCATGCGCACTACGCGCATATTCTTGAAGAGCACCGAGCGGCGCTGGGTGAACACTACCTCTTGCGGATCTATCTCATCGGGATTAAAAACAATCTCGCCCGTTTGCCTGCAGGCCACGCTTGCTTCGCTGGCTTCTTCAGCAAGCCCTATCGCGCCTGAAATCCCACCAATCTGGGAGTAGGAAATATAACAGGAGATACCCTGCACTTTCGGGTCATCGAACCGCTCGACTTCAATGGTATTGTTAGGCCCCAGCATTCTGAACTCGGTGCGCACGCTACCAATATGCGCCTCCTGAGCCAATAACGAGGCAGGAAGCAGAGCAAGTAAACCCGCCAACGATGCACTGGCGATACGGTTAGGCGACAACATGGGCAGTGTCCTTGAAGAAGCGACGAGGTAATAAGTAGGCGACGAGCATACCTGAGTGCGCCTATTCAGGGGAGCCGCATTAACCCTAATGCCGAAATGGGCCAGCAAAGAGAACGCCCGCCTTGTGTATCAGTCGTTTCTCAGCCCTTCGGTTCGATACAGCATATTCACTTCAACAACGCGGCCTTCAACTAAATGGCAGTAGTCACGTTGAGTACCGCCAGATTCACGTCTGCGCACTTCCCCACCCTCACGTTCGCAATATTCAACGGCATAGCGGTGTGCTTCTTGTGCACCATCCACCGTACCTTGCGTTGAACACCCAGCCAGTGCAATGGCTATCAAAGCCAGCAGGCCATAACGAGCCATTCGCGCCTCCCTTTGCGTCAATGTGTTGAACAGCGTTCATTGGCGTCCAAGAACGCCTGCGCCTGGTTCACTATAGTCAATATTCTGGCTTTCCTGGGTCAAAGGAGAACAGCCAAGGGAGAACAGTCAAGGCCGTTATACCGCCGCTGCCATCAAGGCGCTGCCCGCGCGTGACCGGTTAGGGGCGTTGATCGCTTGCGTGATCCAATCCCCTGTTCTTGCTAGCGCGTTTAAATTGATGCCTGACGCGATACCCAAACCTTCAAGCATATACACCACATCTTCGCTGGCCACATTGCCAGAAGCCCCTTTGGCATAGGGGCAGCCACCCAAACCGGCGACGGAGCTATCAATAACGCTTACGCCCTCTTCCAGCACCGCATAGAGATTAGCAAGTGCTTGACCGTAGGTATCATGAAAGTGAGCGGCCAGATTATTCACCGGGACTTGGGCGGCAACAGCCGCCAGCATACGCTTGGCTTTGGATGGCGTGCCGGTGCCAATCGTATCGCCCAGCGATACCTCATAACAGCCCATCTGGTATAGCGCCTTGGCCACCCGCGCCACCTGTAAAGGTTCGACTTCTCCCTCATAAGGGCAGCCAAGCACGCAGGAAACATACCCCCGCACGCGCAGCCCGGCCTGATGCGCACGGTCGACCACCGGCTCAAAGCGTTCGAGCGACTCGGCGATAGAGCAGTTTATGTTCTTGTGCGAGAAGGCTTCGCTCGCCGCACCAAATACAGCGACCTCTTCAACACCACACTCAATCGCCGCCTCCAGGCCTTTCAGGTTAGGCGTCAAGGCTGAATAGACCACGCCGGGGCGCCGCTCAACACCCTGCATTACTTCCCGGTGATCAGCCATCTGCGGCACCCAGCGAGGTGACACGAAGCTCGCCGCCTCGATATTAGTACAGCCCGCTTCTATCAAGCGCTTGATAAACGCAAGCTTCAGATGAGTCGGCACGCGCGCCTGTTCATTTTGCAAACCGTCGCGCGGGCCGACCTCGACCAGACGCACAGAGGATGGCAGGGTCATGTCTTCTCCTTATCCGTTACGCAACTGTTCAAGAAGCTGTTGGGCGATATCCACACGCACCTTACCGCCATCCACAAGCAGCGCCGCGATCCGGTCAACTTCCTCATTTTCGGCCCCGGCCATCACTGCGATATTCTTGGCGTGCAGCGCCATATGGCCTTTCTGAATACCAGTGGTTGCCAGCGCCTTCATGGCGGCAAAATTTTGCGCCAACCCTACTGCGACGATAATACGCGCCAAGCGATCCGCTGTTTTTACACCCAAAATATCCAGGCAATGCCGAGCACTGGGATGCGAGCGAGTAGCGCCACCCACCAGGCCTACCGGCATGGGCATTTCCAGAGTTCCGGTCAGGTTCCCTTCGCTATCAGCCTCCCAATGTGTCAAGGAACGGTAGCGCCCGGTACGCGCGGCGTAGGCATGCGCGCCCGCTTCCACCGCACGGGTATCGTTACCGGTTGCCAGTACGACCGCACTCACCCCGTTCATGATGCCTTTGTTGTGGGTGGCTGCCCGGTAAGGGTCCTGATCAGCAAAGCGATACGCATTAAGCATGCCATCACGTACCGACTCGCCGCCAAGATCTTCGAGCTTCCAGGTAGCACGCGCTCGCGCAATGCGCCGATCTGCAAGGTTGGAAAGAATACGCAGGCAACTGCGCCCACCACTCCACTGTGCCAGAGAAGGCGCAACGGCTTCCGCCATCGAGTTGACGGCATTAGCACCCATGGCGTCACGCACATCCACCAGCAGATGCACGATCAGCATGTTGTCGAGCACGCGCACTTCCAGCTCGCGAAAACCGCCCCCGTGCTGCAGCAACACCGGGTCGGTTGCATCGCAAATGCTTTTTACCTGCTCAAACTCGGAAAGCAGCCGGAGGCGCGCAAACTCAGGATTGGGCACATCCAGCAGTTGCACCTGTGCAATCATGATGGGCTCTGACGTATCGGTATAAAACCCACCCGATGCGCGACACTGCCTGGCCGCATTACAGACGGCGGCGACCACGGAGGACTCCTCGGTCGCCATGGGCACTAGCTGTTCCTCGCCATCAATGACCAGATTGGTAGCAACCCCGATGGGCAGGTTCAGCGTACCGATGACGTTCTCGATCATGGCGTCGGCAGTGGCTGACGAAATATTGCCCGTATCGGAAAAGTGCGCGCGAACCTCGTTGCCAAGCCCGGCTATTTCAATGACTTTATCAAGCCGCTCGCTGGGGGGAAGCTGATAAAAACCGGGAATGCGTGATGTGCTGTGTGCCATTGATAATGCCTCTGATCAATTGAGGTTGAATAAGTAAATGTGCCTGAAGCAGGCGGTTTACCAGGACGCTGCATATGCTTCAGGCATGAACCAAACGTATTAAGCAAGCAGCCCTAAAATCCACGGCGCGGCATATAGCGTCATGAACTGCACACCGTAGTTGACGCCCCACCGGTTGAGCAGGCCCGCCATCAGTGCCAACACCATCACGCCCAAAATGCCCATTACGCCAGCATCCATATAGGCGAGCAGCATGACCAGCGAGAAGAACATCGCCAGAAACGCTTCGTGGGGAATGTGCTTGAAGACAAAGATGCAGATACGCCGCGCGTACCGAACCGCAATCGGGTAAGTAATCAGCAAAGCGACACCGGCGCCCAAAATGCTGGCGATGGTAATTTCAGAAAAACTCATCAAGTGGTGAGCGTTCTGCTCAAGCGTCAGCACCGGCGGTGCGTTGAAGAAGGCATTGCCCGGACCAATCGCCATCGGGCTCATGGGAATGCCCAGCGCCGCCAGGGGAATCAAGATGCCCGCGATGTAAGAAGCATTGGTGACCGCATCCATTGAAGAGAGCGCTCGGCTGGCCTTATTGACCGTGCCCTTCACCCAGCTCGACATTACCTCGCCCAGAAAAATCGTGATGCCCACTGGGCTCATGAAGAACGTAACCGAGCCCAGTACGGAGCTTGCCGCGGCCGAGGCGGTTTCCTGGCGCGTCAGAATACGAAACGGATTAGGTAGCTGCCCTTTCTCGTCGTCACCGTAGATCTGGATCTGCTTGGGCTCAGACTCCACCATTTTATGGCGCTCACTGTTGACCGTAAGCTGCGCCAGATTAAACATCATCGGACCAATGGTGATGCCCAAAAAGAACGAAATGAAGACCGTCTGTCCTTCTGGAATGACGCCCATTCCCCAATACAGGTGCCGTAACCCCTGGATCAGAGCCGCCAACAGCACAATACTGATCAGACTGATGACTTTCTCCTTGCTCATCAGCGCCAGAAATACGGCACCGCCAAAGAAAATCTGGCTGGCGTACTGGCCAAGCACATCGGCTAGCGGCGTTAACAGAAAGGCCAGAAACAGGCTAATGGGGATCGCCACCAGCGTACCGATGACCGACCCGGAGGCCATTTTACGAATCGCCAGGGTGGCGTGCCCTTCCCGCTTTAGAATCAGCGCGTGTTCGACCATAGGGGCCGACATCACCCCGCCCGGTATACCGGCTACCGAAACGGGGATAGAGTCGGTCAGCTTCTTGGCAACGATTGCCGCCATAAAGAAAGCCAGCACCACGGGAAGCGGTATACCCGCGACCACCAGGGCCAAGATTACGGGAGCCAGTACGGCGGTTTCATCAGTACCCGGCGCAACGCCAATGGCGGTATAAACGACGACAGCAATAATCGCGGCCGCCAGCATTTGAAGTAATAAGACGGGATCCATTACTACGTCTCCTCACCGGTTTGCAGCTGCCGCTTAGGGCGAAACAGCAGCGCATTGATGAAGAACCCCAGAATAGCGCCGCTTAGCCCCAGAATAAGCGGCAGCGGAGGCTGCGCCGGGGCAAGCAGATAGCCGCCTAGTGTTAACGGCGTAGAAATACACAGTGACAGCAGGAGGTCTCTCCCACTCACCGTGTCATCCCACACATTGAGAAACCGGTTCTTTTGCTCAGCCATAGCGTGTCTCCTTGAATTTATTATGGATGTTTCTTTTTTAATGCCGCTCATGATGGGTAAACTTGCGGCTTACTGACAGGTACAGTTAGTGAGATTGTACGAGGTACTGTACCTATCAAAAGAGAGGTACACTGATTTCACCGGGTTGGGTTTAGCCCATTTACGGGAGGCACCTACCATGTCGAAATCCAGACACGTGGCTGACACCATCCTCAAGGCTATCGAAGAAGGCCGCCTGGCACCGGGTGCCAGGCTCGCCTCTATACGCGAAGCCGCCCGCCAGCATGGGGTTTCGAAAAACACGATTGTTGATGCCTATGATCAGCTGATTGCACTGGGCAGGTTGCGCGCCCGGCAAGGAGCCGGCTTTTTTGTTACGCAGCCACCCGCGCTTGAAGCGCTGGAAAAGACCCACGAGCTAAATGAAGCCGTTGATAGCGTCTCGCTTTTGAGAGAGCAGTTAGTAGGTAATTTTCAGGTGCGGGTAGGCGACGGCCGAGCACCCGCTAGCTGGATGGGCGGCGCGGCGCTTGCACGTCAGGCCAAGCGGCTAACGTCCATCGGCAACGATGATATCGAGTACGGTGCCCCACAAGGGTATCTCCCTCTGCGTGAAACGATTGCCAGGGTATTGGCCGGGCGCTCTATTCATGCTTCCCATGAACAGGTACTGCTGACCTTCGGCGCCAATCACGCTTTCGATCTTATTATTCGCCACCTGATCGCCCCAGGCGACCGAGTTCTGGTGGAAACGCCCGGCTATTACCCGTTATTTGGCAAGCTGCGCCTGGCCAAGGCGAAGCTGATTGGCGTTTCGCGTAGCCACGAAGGGTTGGACCTTGATGACCTTGAGCGCAAAATTATTCAATACCGCCCCAATGTTTTCTTTCTACAGCCCAATGCTCACAACCCGACGGGCTCTACCCTTTCACTCAACCAGCTGTACCGGCTACTGACACTCGCAGAGCGCTACAACCTGATACTGGTAGAAGACGACGCCTTTGCCGACCTGCTCCACCGAGGAAGCGCCCACTTGGCGGCACTGGATGACCTGAGTCGCGTGATTTACGTAGGCACGTTTTCCAAGACGCTTTCCACCGGCATTCGCTCGGGCTATTTAGCGGCAAACCCTGCGCTGGTTAATGCACTTACCGATATCAAAATGGTCACCGTCGTTAACAGCTCTACCTTCAGCGAGCGCCTAATTCACGACATGATTAACCACGGGCGTTACCGCCGCCACCTGGTACAGCTTCGCGAACGCATTACCAAGGCCAGCGCCAGTACCATTACCGCGTTGAAAGAGGTGGGGCTTGAGAATATAGAGGGGCCAGGGGAAGGTTATTACTTATGGGCGCGCCTGCCGAACAACATTGACGCAATGCAGCTAGCCAAAAAAGCCTCGGACGAAGGTATTTTCATCGCCCCTGGCAGCATCTTTTCACTACGCCCCAATGGGCCGGATGCATCGTCCATGCGTATGCATATTGCCTACGCTAATGATCATCGGTTTTTGGGGTTTCTTGAGCGTTGTTTGGGGTAGGATTTGGCGTCCCTGGCAGGAGTCGAACCTGCGACCTGCCGCTTAGGAGGCGGCTGCTCTATCCTACTGAGCTACAGAGACTTTGCTTGCAGAAGGGGCGCACAGTATAACGTGTTACAGATAACACTCCAACCCGCCTCTGCCCTTCTTACACCCATCCCAACAAACGCAGCGCAAAAATGCCCAGGGTTACCGAAATACTGGCCATTAAGGTGGTGATCGCAATGATGTTGGCGGCCAGGCCTGCGTTGCCGCCCATGGCTTTTACCATGACAAAGCTGGCGGCGGCGGTGGGGCTGGCAAAAAAGAGGAACAACAAACCCAATTGTTCGCCTTCAAAGCCTAACAGCCAGGCAGCTACGGTAGAGAGCACAGGCAAGATGGCCATCTTCATAATGCTGGAGCTCACCGCAATGTCGCTTTTATCCCGAATGCTGGACATTGAGAGCGTTGCGCCAATACAGATCAATGCCAACGGTAGCGTGAGCGACGCAAAATAATCCCCAGAGGTCATCACCCAACTGGGGAGCGAAATGGAAAAAGCAGTAAACGGCAAGGCCACGATCACTGAAATAATCAGCGGATTCGTCGCAATATGCTTGAGAATGCTGCGCCAATTAGCGGCTTTTTCCGCTTGATACGCGGTCAGCACCACTACCGATAGCGCGTTGTACATAATAATGACCACACCCACCAACAGGCTGCCCGTTGACAGCCCATAGTTGCCGTACATGCCCGCTGCCAACGCCAGCCCAACGACACCGCAATTACCGCGAAAGGCTCCTTGAACATAAATCCCGCGCTCGGCATAAGGAACGCGAAAGTGTGCCCATAGCCAACTCAACACAAACTGCCCCAGTGTGGCGATGGCAAAAAACACCATTAACGAGATATCCAGCGCAACGCTAATATCGGCTTTAATCAAACTTAAAAAGATCAAGGTGGGCAGCGTGGCTTTAAACACCAACGCAGACGCGGTGGTGACAAAGGTGCGATCAATCCACCCCAGGCGCTTTAGGCCAATCCCCAGAAAAACCATGGCAAACACGGGTAAAGTGATATCAAGTGTTTGAGTAAACAATTCAAGTAGGTTCACAGTGTTGCCTCAGCCAATTCAGCGTGCCCTTTCAGTTTGCGGTGGCGGGTAGTTTATCGAATGCATATCAAGAAAGGCAGACGCCGGACAGCGTAGCGTCGTGACCTAATAACGTAATCAAAGAGTTCCTGAAGGGTCTGGTCGGTCGCTGCGTTAACCACCACGCTGTTGCGCCCTTTGCCTGAGTGGATAACCGACACCTGACTGACTGCCTGGCACAGTGCCTCCGCAATGGGTTTGCGCTTGCCCCAGTGTACACGCCAAATTCATCGCCCCCTTGGCGGGCAACGTGGTCGCTACACCGTACTTCCCACGCCACTATAAGGTAAATAACGTCCAATTACCCAATTGGCAAGCCAAACTTGAGCATACGCCTGGAGTATACTGCACGGCCCTAACACCTTGTTTCTATTACACCACCCTATCAAAACAGCAGATTTTCTCGCGCCGCATTAAATTAAATTTAAACGATCATTCAGCTTCGTGACTATAAACACAAATTTCTGTAATCCCGTAAGCACTTACTGTGACTAATTGATAAGCGGGCCTGTTTCACGTATGTTCGCTCGCCTAACTTTTTGTTCCGTTACGAATGACAATACCTATGGCAAATAAAACGGCAGGCTTTACCTCATCAGGTATCGGAAAAATTAGCGCACTGCCTGCCTTGCTGCCTGAATTTAGCCACTTTTCTTACTTACGACCACTGCAAAACAAACCTGACGTCGTGATTGGTTGGGGACTAAAGCCATCAAGCCTTCAGGCAAGGCGGTATGCCAAGCGCCGCCAGCTACCCTATATTGCTTTGGAAGACGGCTTTTTGCGCTCGCTTGGGCTGGGAGTAGCGGGCTATCAAGGGCATAGCCTGGTCGTTGATCACACCGGTATTTATTACGATGCTTCAAAACCTTCCGATTTAGAAAACTGGCTTAACAACGCCACTTTTACTACCGACGAAATCAACCAGGCCGAGCGGTGCATTAAGCAGCTTGCGCGCTATCGTCTATCCAAGTACAACCACGCGCCAGATCCTGCTTCAAGCAATTCGCCCCAAGAGAGAGTGCTGGTTGTTGATCAAACCGCAGGCGATGCCTCTATTGAGTTTGGGGGAGCGAATGCGGATAGTTTCGAGCAGATGCTGGCCGCAGCGCTTACCGACCACCCTACGGCTGAGATTCTGGTCAAGATTCACCCGGATGTTATCGCAGGCAAAAAACAGGGCCACCTGCTCAGCGCGCAAAACCACCCCCGCTGCCGCGTGATCAGTGAAGACATTAACCCTTGGGCATTATTTGATCAGGTTGAAACTGTATATGTCGTGACCAGCCAGCTCGGTTTTGAAGCGTTGCTGGCGGGCAAACGCGTTCACTGCTTTGGCCTGCCCTTTTACGCAGGCTGGGGGCTCACCGAAGACCGGCTAGCCTGCTCGCGACGACATACAAAGCGCACGCTCCATGAAGTATTCGCGGCGGCTTATCTGCGTTATACGCGCTATGCCAATCCGTATACGCTAAAACCTGCCACGCTAGAGGAGACCATTGCGCTAATTGCCGACCAAAAGCGCCAGCAGGAGCGGCTACGCGGCAAGTGGATAGGCTGTGGCTTCTCCTCGTGGAAGCGACGCTTTATTCATGACTTTTTAGGCGGTGCCGCACAGCTTACGTACCAGAAAACACTGCCCGAGGCGCCACCTTCACAAAAGCTTTTAGTGTGGTCTAGCCGTATTGATCACACCTTCGAGCAGCAGCACGCCGCACTGATGCCCCATTTATGGCGGATTGAAGATGGCTTTATCCGCTCTGTAGGCCTAGGGGTTGATCTTACTCAACCGCTATCACTGGTCATTGATGCTCAAGGGATCTATTACGACCCAAGCCAACCCAGTGACCTGGAGTCGCTGCTTGAATATTCCGATTTTAGTGACGACCTACTAGAGCGTGCCGACCAACTACGAGAGCGTTTAGTGGCATTAAAGCTCTCCAAATATAACGTGCGCGGCCACGACACTCTTGAGCTGCCCAATAACCGGCTGATAATACTCGTACCCGGCCAGGTCGAGAGTGATGCGTCCATTGCCACTGGCTCGCCGCATATTCGTACCAACAGCGCGCTTTTACGTGAGGTGCGCCGTACTCACCCCCATGCGTTTATTATTTATAAGGCACATCCCGACGTGGTCAGCGGTGCTCGCATCGGAGCACTCGAACCCGATACTAAACACCTGTATGATCTGGATGCCAGCCATGTGGAAATCACCACACTACTTGAGCGCGTCGATGCGGTTCATACCATGAGTTCGCTGACAGGCTTCGAGGCGCTATTACGTCACCGCAAAGTACATACGTATGGTATGCCGTTTTACGCAGGCTGGGGGTTAACACAGGATGCCATGCACTGCCCGCGCCGTTCTCGTGTATTAACGCTGGAAGCATTGGTGGCGGGCACGCTAATTCTGTATCCATGCTACGTCGCTCCCTCGAGCCGTCAGCTCTGTAATGCGGAAACCGTCGTTAGCCTTTTAGAGCAGGCACGCACACAGCAACCGACGCTGACATGGAAGCAGCGCCTCTACCGGCTTTACCGTAATTTATTGATTGGAAGACACTGAGTTGAAGTCAAAGCGCGCATTCTTATTCTTACAAGGGGTCTGCTCGCCCTTTTATCAACGTTTAGCACGTCGCTTGACAGAGGACGGGCACCGCGTCGTAAAGGTTAACTTCAACGCTGGCGATATTGTTTACTGGCAACGTACCCACAGTGAGAACTACCTGTTTCGTGAATCGTTAAGTGAGCTGCCTGACTACATAGCATCGCTCTGGCAGCGCCATGCGATTACCGACCAGGTCATGTTCGGTGACCGCCGCCCTATCCACCGGCCCGCGGTAGAGAACGCCCCTGCGGCAGGGGTACGCACCCACGTGTTTGAAGAGGGCTACTTTCGCCCATTTTGGGTAACGCTTGAGCGCGACGGCGTAAATGGTCACTCGCTCTTACCCCGCGACCCCAGCTGGTTTTATGAAACGGGTAAGGCGCTACCCCAGTTACCCCCACCGGTGCGTTTTAGGTCATCATTCAAGATCCGCGCCATGCACGATGTCAGTTATCACTTGGCGGGGTTAGCCAACCCGTTGGTGGCACCGCACTACCGGAACCATGCACCGATTACTGCGCCGGTTGAATACGCAGGCTATATCAAACGCTTTGCGCTATTAAGGAAGTGGAAAAAGCAGGATGCCCAACGCATAAAAACCTTGATTGAAAGCGCCAAGCCCTACTTTATGTTGCCGCTTCAGCTCAACACCGATGCCCAAATTCGTGATCACTCACCCTATGCCAATATGCAAGAAGTGATGGATCATGTGATGGGCTCGTTTGCCGAACATGCACCAAGCGATGCCCTGCTTTGCATCAAGAATCACCCACTGGATATGGGGCTGGTCAATTACGCCAGGATTATTGAACAGCTTGCCCAGTTTTACGGCTTGCAAGGTCGTATCGTCTACCTGGAGTCCGGCAACCTGGACTTGCTGATTAAACATGCAGTGGGCACTGTGACGGTTAACAGCACTGTCGGCTTTGTTTCTTTGGAAAAACAGTGCCCTACGTTTGCGCTAAGCGACCCCATTTACAATCTTGCCGGGCTTACCTATGAAGGTAGCCTCGACGAGTTTTGGAATCGGCCGCCGCCGCCAAGCCAAGCACTGTTCACCTATTTTCGTAATACGGTGATGCATAGCGTTCAAGTGAACGGCGGTTTTTACTGCCAGCCAAGCATTGACCTGGCCGTTAACAACGCAGCGCACATACTGGAAGCCTGCCCGTCGCCGTTGGAGAAACTACTTTGAGTGCCGCTCCAAACCTCACCACACCTGAGCGCTGCGTGCTGATTACAGGAGCAACCGGCGCCATAGGTGGTGCCTTGGCACGCGCCTATGCCGCCCCGCGCACTCACCTGGTGCTGCATGGCAGGCAACAAGACGCACTATCCCGCCTGGCGGATGCTTGCCGGGCGCTGGGCGCTCAGGTGACAACCAGCTCAGTTAACCTGGTCGATGAAGAAGCACTCAAGCAGTGGCTTCATACACTGCGTAAAGAACACCTGCCTGATATTGTGATCGCCACCGCTGGCAAGAACACCCATCCCCAACCAAACGGGGCGTTAGAGCCTTGGGACGATGTTCAAGCGCTTCTGGATATCAATCTGAAAACGCCCATCGCCATGGCCCAGCATTTGGTGCCTGCCATGCAAAAACGAGGCAGCGGGCAGTTAGTGTTGATTAGCTCGCTCGCCGCTTGGCACGGCCTGCCTACCACGCCCACTTACAGCGCCAGCAAAGCAGGGATTAAGGCTTACGGGGAAGGCTTACGTGGGCTGCTGGCCCCTCATGGGGTGGGGGTAACGGTCGTAATGCCGGGCTATGTAACCTCGCCCATGTGCAATGCCATGCCAGGTCCCAAGCCATTTGAATGGCCACCAGAACGGGCTGCGAAGGTAATTAAGCGGGGCATTGATGCAAACCGGGCTCGTATCAGCTTTCCGTTCCCACTCAATTTTGGCACCTGGTGGCTGGCCGTACTTCCGGCCGCTATTTCACAATGGCTAATCAAACGCCTGGGCTTTAATCATACTGACCATTCGGGGAGCGATTGATATGACAGCCTCGCTGCCCTTTGCGCTTTTTTGGCCATTGCTGGTTGGAGGGATGGGGACGATCATCTTCGAAGCCCTCCTTAACCCTCGCCCTCAGCCGCTTTGGCGGCGTGGTCTGGCGGCTAACTGCGTCCATGTAGGCAGCTGGCTATTGCTGTTTGGCGCGTTTATTCTGGTGCTTCAGCGGCCCTGGTTTACGGTGGTGTTTATTCTGGCGCTTCAGTTGGTGCTCGTTCAATCCAGCAATACAAAATCTCGCACACTCTGTGAGCCGTTCATCTGCCACGATTTTGAGTACTTTTGGGATGCCATTCTCCACCCCCGCCTTTATGTGCCCTTTTTTGGGACCGGCCTTGCCATAGCCGCCATTGGCGCGGGAGCCGCAGCCATCGGAGCGTTTCTGTACTGGGAGCCTTCGCTTGTATCTCAGTGGGGCGGGCAACGCTTTATCACGCTCTGCGGCTTACTCGTCGCAATAGGTGCGCCGCTTATCGCCTTGGGCTGGCGGGCACTCGCTCCCACCACATTGAACCCGGTAGATGACATAAATCGTTTGGGATTATTTGCAAGCCTATGGGCCTATGGCATCGCCCTTATGCGTTCATCTCCTCCCGCGCCTGAACAATCCCCGTTTTATCTGTTAACCCAAAAGATTGAAGCCAGTCGCCTCACCGCAACATCGAACGTACGTCCTAATGTCGTACTGGTGCAAAGCGAATCCTTTTTCGACCCACGCCCCTGGCACCCTGACATTAGTGACAGCTTATTAAAGAATTTTGATGCTACGCGCTTACAAGCGCAGCTGCATGGCGAGCTGAAGGTGCCCGCATGGGGTGCTAATACCGTGCGTACCGAATGTGCTGTACTTACCGGACTTTCACCGGCCGCGTGGGGCCCGCGCCAATTTAACCCCTATCGCACGCTGTCGCGCCACCCACTGCCAAGCCTGGCCAGTGCATTTAAGGCAGCGGGGTACCGTACGGTATGCGTTCACCCCTACCCCGCCAGCTTTTATATGCGCCATAAAGTGATCCCCCCGTTAGGGTTCGACCAGTTTATCGATCTCACCGGTTTTGAGAGTAGCGACAAGCAAGGCCAGTACATCGGCGACCTGGCCGTTGCACGAAAGGTTGGACGCCTGCTTGAAGATAGCGATAATGGGCCTCTTTTTATATTTGTGATTACCATGGAAAACCATGGGCCGTTGCACCTGGAAGCACCTCACCAGGAAAGCCTTGCGGCTGCACTGCCCACAGCGCCTTGGCCGCTACCTGCACATTTACACGATTTAGCCGTGTACTTGCGCCATCTAGGCGAGGCCGACAAAATGTTGGCTAGCGTTAAAAGCACGCTGGATGAACATAAGCGGCCAGGATTGCTGGGCTGGTATGGTGATCATGTACCTATATTGCCCGAAGCGTATGAGCACTTCTCGTTACCGGCTGGCACGACGCCGTACATGATATGGTCGACGCAGACTAAAGAGTGGTCGAACGACTTTATGCCCGAACAGCATGACACGTGCGCGTTAACCGCCAGTGAACTTGGCGTCCAGCTATTTAAACAAGCGTTTGGACACGATATAAGTAGCGATGTGATCAAGGCAGAACCAGAACCTCAGGAGCAAGAATGACTAGACGCGTTGCCATTATCGGCGCCGCCCATCGTTTCCCCGGCACCACCCCTGAAACGTTCTGGCAGGACCTGCAAGCCGAAAAAGATCTGGTCACCCAAGTGGCCTCTGACCGCTGGAGCCATGAGGCTTTTTTGCACCCCGACAAGCGCCACCCAGGCACCAGCGTTACCTTCGCGGCAGGTAGCCTTGGCGACATCAGCGGGTTTGATGCCGAGTTTTTTGGTATTTCGCCCCGCGAAGCGGCCAATATGGACCCACAGCAGCGCATGCTGCTAGAGCTCGCCTGGGAAGCCATCGAAAGCGCCGGCATCGTCCCCAGCAGCTTACGCGGCAGCCAGTGCGGCGTGTTCCTGGGGGTCGCCAGCCTTGACTACTCGTATCGCATGGCGGATGACATGGCGGCCATTGATGCGTCAACCGCGACGGGTAACACGTCAAGCATTGCCTCCAACCGTCTCTCTTACGTGTTTGACCTACATGGCCCAAGCATGTCGCTGGATACCGCCTGTTCGTCATCCATGGTGGCGTTTCATCAAGCCTGCCAATCCATTCGCAGCGGTGAAACGACCATGGCGCTGGCGGGGGGTATCAGCCTTCATCTGCACCCTTATGGGTTCATTATATTCTCCAAGGCGAGCATGCTTTCGCCAACGGGCCGCTGCCAGGTGTTTGATGATTCAGGCGATGGCTATGTGCGCTCTGAAGGCGCGGGGCTTTTCCTGCTCAAGGATTACGACCAGGCGGTCGCTGACGGCGACAATATTCTCGCGGTGGTCGCTGGCTCGGCGGTGAATACCGATGGCCATAAATCAGGCATTACGGTACCCAACCCCAGCGCACAGATTGACCTAATGCGCCGCGCCTACGAACAGGCAGGCATCAGCCCCGACGAGATCGACTATCTGGAAGCCCACGGCACGGGCACCGCCGTTGGCGACCCAATAGAAACCCGTGCTATTGGTGAAGCCCTGGGCAAGTATCGCCAGGCCCCCCTGCCGATTGGCTCTATAAAAAGTAACGTCGGCCACTTGGAAACGGCGTCAGGGGTCGCGGGGATTGCCAAAGCGCTTTATAGCCTGCAACACCGTGAAGTGCCTGCTACCATCGGCATTCGCAAGCTTAATTCACGCATCAAATTTGATGAATGGAACCTGCATGTCGTTACCAAAGCGCAGCCTCTTAAAAAA
Organism: Halomonas sp. 72; assembly: GCF_052379785.1. Taxonomy (NCBI): domain Bacteria; kingdom Pseudomonadati; phylum Pseudomonadota; class Gammaproteobacteria; order Oceanospirillales; family Halomonadaceae; genus Halomonas; species Halomonas sp. 72. The sequence continues at coordinate 259,204 of NZ_JBQSYY010000005.1, forward strand.
GAGGGCCGCTTGGTCATCGGGATTAACTCGTTTGGCTTTGGCGGCGCCAATGCCCACGTTATTTTAGAAAGTGCACCGGAAAAACCGGCAGCAGCTGGCCACACCTCCGCTCATGCATTGCCCATCCGGCTAAGTGCTAAAAGCCAGGACGCACTGACGGATAGCGCTCACTTATTAGCAGAGCATCTCATGGAAGGCAGTGACGCCTTCTACAATGTTGCCCATACACTGTTTAACCACCGTGAACAGCACACCTTTGGCGCACTTTGCTTTGCACAAACGCCAGAAGAAGCCGCAGCGGCGCTGAGCCAATTTGCCAAGGGCGAAGACACCCCGCATGTGATCACGCTGGAACGACTGCCCAATGCACGTGGCCCGGTATTTGTTTATGACGGCAATGGCTGCCAGTGGGAAACCATGGGCCGTGAACTGCTCAATACAGCCCCCGTTTTTGCCGACGCTATTGACCGCGTGGACAGCCTGTTTCAGCAGCACGGCGATTTCTCGCTACGTACTGAGCTTGAGGGGCAGAACGGAGAGAACCGCTTCGAGCTTACCGAAATCGCTCAGCCAGCCCTGTTTGCTCTACAGGTCGCGCTAACAGAATGGCTAAAAGCGCAGGGCATCATGCCTACCGCTGTGTTTGGGCATAGTGTCGGGGAAGTCGCTGCGGCTTGGGCTGCAGGCGCACTCAGTCTTGAAGACGCCGTCAAGGTCATTTATTTCCGCAGTTTTTATCAAGGAAAAACCCGTGGCAAGGGCGAAATGAGCGCCGTCGCCATGAGTGCCGAAGACATAGCGCCATGGCTTGCCAAGCCAGAATTTGACCAGGTTTGCCTCGCGGGTATTAACAGTCCTAAAGGCATCACGCTGGCAGGTAACCGTGATCAATTGGCCGAGCTTGAAGCCGCGTTAAGTGAACAAGGCACTTTCGCCAAACGCCTACCGCTGGACTACGCCTTCCATAGCCCTGCCATGGATAGCATCCAGCAGGGGGTTATTGATGCCCTGGCCGACATTACCCCTTGTAAAACACAGCTGCCCTACTACTCAACGGTTACCGGTGAACTTAGCCTGGGCACTGAGCTTGACGCCACGTATTGGTGGAAAAACATCCGCGAACCGGTCCTGTTTGATAACGCAGCCACCGCGCTGATACAACAGGGTTATAACGTATTTGTAGAAGTTGGCGCGCATCCCATTTTGCGCCGCTACCTCAATGAAACACTACGCCAGCAAGAGCGTAAAGGGCTGGCAATTGGCACCATTGAGCGGCACAAGCCTGGTCTTGAACAACTGCTGCAAAGCGTTGGCCAGTTACTGTTGAGCGGGCTCTCATTTGATATGCGTCATGTGTTCCCCGTGGAAGGCCAACGCACCTTACTGCCCCGCTACCCATGGCAACGCACGCGGCACTGGGTCAACAGCACACAAGACAGCCAAGGACTACTTTCACGCTATTACCAGCATCCTCTACTGGGCTACCCGCTGGCGCAGCAAGAGCACACCTGGGAAAGCCAGTTGGACATTAAACGTCAGCCTTGGCTTGCCGATCACGTGGTGGGTGAAGGCGCGGTGTTCCCCGGTGCCGGGTTTGTTGAGCTAACCCTGGCCGCCGCATTACAGCAAAAAGATACCCCACTTTTGGATATCGAAGAGCTGGAAATTCGTGCCCCCCTCCTGCTGGATGGACCTAATGGTCGTGCTCTGCGCTTAGCGCTCAATTCGGAAGATGGCCGCATCGCCATTCACTCCCGTGAACCAGCCAATGGTCACGAATGGCAGTTAAACGCGGTAGCGCGCAATATGCACGAAAGCCGTGGCTTTCTGCTCAACCGTCGGGCACCTAAACTGCCTTCGCGCGCACCGGACTACACGCTAACGGAACACCTGCAAATGGCCGAGCGCATCGGCCTGCACTATGGGCCTGCCTTCCAGGCAATTAGCCACGGATGGATTGAAGATAACGCCGTCATCGGCGCAATCGATTTATCCAGTGATGTGCAGGCACAGCTAGCGACGCTTCATCTTCATCCCGGCATTCTGGATAGCGCCTTCCAGATGTTTATCCCCTTGCTAGCGCAGCACAGCGAGTTTGCCGCACAGCTTGCTTTCGTGCCTGTTCGGGTTGGTCGTATACAGGTCAACCTCGAAGCGGGTGTGCCGGTACTGGCTCGCGCCGTGATGGGCAAACGCGCACCCCACTCGTTTACCGCAGATTTTGAACTGTACGATGCGAGTGGAAACGCCGTGGCCGTGCTGAGCCAAACACGCTTCAAGGCGATTCGTTTGAACCGCGCGCATCATCAATCGTTTAGCTATCTGGATGTTGAGCTTACCCCAGCGCCGCTTGACGCCAAGCCACTGCCCTTGGCGGCCGACGCCCTAAACCGTTTGGCACAACTAAGCAGCCACTACGCGTCATATACCGGTCAACGCTACGCCCAGGAAGTCGCTCCGTTACTCGATAGCCTAAGCGAAGCATTTACCCAGCATGGCTATGCCATTGAAGGCGACGAGGAAGCACTGGCGCCCGAGGCTATCTGGCAACTGCTGGTGCAGGATTACCCCGACTATTTTGCACCGATTCATCTGGTGGGCCGCTTGGGCTTGCACCGTGATGCACTACTCAACGGCACGACATCGCTTGAGACACTGGGCATTACCACTGAGCTAATGGCAAGGCTAAACCGTGTACTGATCGGCGAATGCGGTTGGCAAGCGCTTGCCACTGAGCTTGGCAGTCTGATTGAAGCCTCACTTTCCCTATTGGGCCAAGGCGAGCGCCTGCAACTGCTTGAAGCGGGCCCCTGCGCGCCTGCGCTGGGCCAGCGACTGCTGGAACAGCTAGCCAATGCGGGCCAGGCAGGCAATCACCATTACCGAGTGATTACCACACATGACAGCGCACGTCACCAGGCTGAACAGCTGCAAGAGCGCTACCCGCTTATTGATGTGCAGTCGCTGGATGATGCGCCACACACGTTAGCAAACGCAGAAAAAGCCCAGCTCGCCTTCATCAGCAGCGATGCCACCCAACCTGCTCGCACGCGCCAGCTGATTGAAGCCTTGCCTGCCCAGATGGCCCCTGGCGCCCACCTTATGGTGATGGGCATTGCCCCCAGCCAGTGGCTAGACGACGTGCTGGCAACGCCAGGCATCGACCAGGCAGCGTTGGAACACAGCACACTAAGCGATTGGCTAAGTGCCCAAGGCTTTATGGTTTCAGCCCCCATCGAGCTTGAAGAGAGCTCGGCGGGCGCTTACCTGCTGCATGCCCAGCTGCCACTGGTATCCGCCGCTTCTCAGGCGGATGAAAGCCTTGCCGACACGCCTTGCCAGTTAATCATCACCGACCCGACTAACGAGGCGCTTGCGGCGCGCTTGGCTAAAGCGCTTACCGCACACCAGGCCAAGGTCCGGGTTGAGCAAAGCGACGACGCACCCGATACGCTATTGCAAAATGCACTCGGCGAATGGGGCGATGCTGCTCAAACGTTGAATGTGATTGACCTACGCGACCTGGGCGGTAACGACACCACCGTGCAAACCTTGCGTTGTTATCGTGCCCAGCAGTGGAGCCTGGCGCTGGAAGCGGCCAAACTCACCTCGGCAACGCTATGGCTTACCACTCAAGGTGTTAGCCTGCTTTGGGACACTCAGCAAGCACACGACAACGTACCCGATGATGCAGCACTTTGGGGCTTTGGCCGCTCGCTTGCCAATGAAGCCGTGGGTCATACGGCCAGCTTGCTGGATATCCCCTATGAGGTTAGCGATGCAGCGTTAAGTACATGGGCTGCATCGCTGACTATCGCGGACAGCGAAAACGAAGTCGTCATCCATGCAGGCGGTGAACGCTTTGCCACCCGCTTGCGCACCTTGCCTGCACCAACACCTCAACAAACCGTTAACACGCCTGCCCGTCAAGCAATGACCCTCGGCTTTGCGCTACCCGGGCAGTTGCGCCAGTTACAGTGGCGCCCACGAGCGTTACCTGCGCTTAAGGCCGATGAGGTTGAGGTCAAGGTAAAAGCTACCGGGCTTAACTTCCGTGACGTGATGTACACGCTCGGCCTGCTTTCTGACGAAGCGATCGAGAACGGCTTTGCGGGGCCCACACTGGGCCTTGAGTTCTCTGGTGAAGTTATTGCCGTGGGCGACAACGTTACTCACGTAGCCCCAGGGCAAGCCATCGTCGGCTTTGGGCCAGCCAGTTTTAGTGACCGGCTGATTGCCAGTCAGCACGCGATAGCGCCTCTTCCAGAAGGCGTGAGTTACGCCGCCGCTGCCACTATCCCGACCACGTTTTTTACCGTGTATTACGCGCTTAAACACTTGGCACGCCTGGAGCCAGGTGAAAAAGTCTTGATTCATGGCGCAGCCGGTGGTGTCGGTATTGCCGCGCTGCAAATTGCCCAATGGCTTGGCGCGGAAATTTACGCCACGGTGGGCTCGGAAGAGAAGCGCGACTTTTTACGACTAATGGGCGTGGAGCACCTTTATGATTCCCGCTCGCTCACCTTTGCCGAAGAAATTCTTGAAGACACTCAGGGCGAAGGTGTCGATATCGTACTGAACTCACTTGCCGGGGAAGCCATCAACCAAAACCTGCGCGCCCTGCGCCCCTTTGGTCGATTCCTGGAGCTGGGTAAACGCGATTTCTACGAGAATACCCACATTGGCCTGCGTCCTTTCCGCAATAACTTAAGCTATTTCGGTATCGACTCTGATCAGCTAATGAAAGTACAGCCTGCGCTGACCCAGCGGTTGTTCGGGGAAATGATGGCGCTGTTTAACGACGGCACCCTCAGCCCGCTACCGTTTACCGCGTTCAGCCATAGCCAGGTCATCGATGCTTTCCGCTATATGCAGCAAGCGCGCCAGATCGGCAAAGTCGTCGTTACCTATGAGCAGCCTATTGCGCCGCCCAGAAACGAAGCGCTGGGCCGTGAAACGCTGAGCCTATCAAACGATGGCAGCTACTTGGTGACCGGCGGCTTGGGCGGGTTCGGCCTTAAAACCGCCCAATGGCTGGTAAGCAAAGGCGCTCGCCAACTGATTCTGCTTAGCCGCAGCGGCCCGGCCAGCGAAGAAGCACAAGCTGCTATTGCGGATTTTAATGCTCAGGGCGTACAGGTAATGGCCGCAGCCTGCGACATTACCAACCGCGATGCACTGGCCAACGTGTTAGCACGCGCCAAGGATGAGCTGGGCCCGCTGCGCGGTATCGTGCATGCCGCCACGGTGATAGATGACAGCTTGATTCGTAACCTGGACGCCGAACGCATTCAAAAGGTGCTAGCGCCCAAAATAGAGGGTGCTCGCCACTTGGATGCGCTAACGCGTAATGAGCACTTGGACTTCTTTATCCTCTACTCGTCAGCGACCACGCTATTTGGCAACCCAGGTCAGGCCAATTACGTGGCCGCCAACCATTGGCTCGAAGCGTTTACCGCTAATCGTCGTGCCGCCGGTCTTCCTGCAACCTGTGTACGCTGGGGTGCCATTGAAGATGTCGGCTTCCTGGCGCGCAACACGCGCACGCGTGACGCGCTGCAAGAGCGTTTAGGCGGTTCTGCCCTTTGTTCAGATGATGCGCTTAACGTGCTTGAGCAGATGCTGGTATCCCCCGGCCCCAGCCTTGGCGTACTGGAGCTTGAATGGGGCGCGCTCGCCCGCTTCTTGCCGACCGCCAATGCGCCACGCTTTAACGAGATTGCCCGTGCCAGCGATGACGACAGTAGCAACGATGCCGATGACGATATCAGCGCTCTGCTTGCCGACCTTTCCCCGGAAGAGTTGCATAGTACGGTCACAGAGCTGCTTCGAGCAGAGCTTGCCAGCATCCTGTTAATTGAAGAGGAAAAGATTGACGTTAATCGCTCGGTCTACGACATGGGTTTTGACTCGCTGATGGGGGTCGAGCTGATGACAGCAATCGAGAACCGCTTGGGTGTTCAGGTGCCGGTAATGATACTTAGCGAAGCCTCAACACTTAACAAGCTGGCGGGTGTGCTGATTCAAAAGCTCCATCAGCATGACGACGATGTTGAAGAAGCACCGCAAGATGCGTTAGCCTCTCTGGCCGCTCGCCACGGGGCAGACGGCTTCACTGAGCCTGCATCAACATCATCGACAACCGAGACACCATGACCGCCAAGCGCTCTGATTTAAAACGGCAACTGTTGGAACAAGCACGTAAACGTACTACGTCACGTACGACGCCACACGCAATGGCCAACGCTGCCAGCTCCTCACCGGGCAACGACTCAACCAGCCCGGTGCCCGAGCGCTTTACACGGTTTGATGCCCACCCAGGCTATCAGCAGCTTGCCATGCTGCGCCAAGGTGCTGAACAGTTGGGGTTAAAAGACCCCTTCTTTAAGGTGCATGAAGGCATTGCCGGAGCAACCAGCGTTATTCAGGGGCAACCGTGCATCAACTTCGCCAGCTACAACTACCTTGGCTATTCGGGTGACCCGCGCGTTAACCAAGCCGCTTGCGAGGCGGTGACGCGTTACGGCAGCTCCGTATCGGCCAGCCGGGTAGTTTCTGGTGAGCGCCCTATTCATCGGGAGCTGGAACACGCCATTGCCAAGGCGTATCAGGTCGATGATGCGGTCGCATTTGTAAGCGGGCATGCCACTAACGTATCAACGCTTGGCTATCTGCTTGGGCCTAAAGACCTCGTGCTACATGACGAGTATATTCACAACAGCTCACTGGTTGGCGCGCAGCTTTCCGGCGCCAAACGCATGTCGTTTTCCCATAACGACCCCGATGCCCTCGATGCCTTGCTTAGCCGCCACCGTCATCAATTTGAACGGGTGATTGTCGTCATCGAAGGGCTTTACAGCATGGATGGCGACATTCCTGATCTGCCTCGCTTTATCGAGCTCAAAAAGCGGCACCAGGTATGGCTGATGGTTGATGAAGCACACTCCTTCGGCGTTATGGGTAATAACGGCTTAGGGCTTCATGAGTACTTTGCCATCGACCCACGTGATGTGGATATCTGGATGGGCACGATGAGCAAAACGCTCTCCGGCTGCGGCGGGTACATTGCGGGCACTAAAGCGCTGGTTGAAACGCTGCGCTACTTTGCGCCCGGTTTCTTGTACAGTGTGGGAATGCCTGCCCAGGTCGCCGCCCCTTCGATCAAAGTGCTAGCGCTTATGCAGCAAGAGCCTGAACGGGTGGAAAAACTTCACTCGATCTCGCGCTACTTCCTGCAGCAAGCCAAAAAACACGGCATGGATACCGGGCACAGCATCGGCGCAGCCGTTGTTCCCATCATTGTGGGCAGTTCACCGTTGGCAGCACACCTCTCTCACACGCTGCTTGAACAGTACCACATCAATGTTCAGCCGATTCTTTACCCAGCCGTACCGGAAAAGAGCGCCCGGCTACGCTTTTTCCTTGCCTATGATCATACTCAGGCACATATCGACCAAACCCTAGAAGCACTCGCTACACTGCTCGCCCAGGCACAGAGCTAACGGCATGGAACCTACTGACCTAGAGCTAACCACTTCCGAGTCCAGCATTGAAGAGCGCGCCCTGCCCAACTGGTACGTTATTCAGTGCAAAGGCAGCGAATCATTCCGCGCGGCCGAACACCTCGCTCACCAGGGTTATGAGGTGTTTCATCCAGTACTGAATGTACAACGCAAGCGCCAGGGCAAGCTTGCCACGGTGAGCGAACCGCTGTTTCCCTATTACCTGTTTATTCGTTTAGACCTGGTTGTCAGCAATTGGCGCCCCATTCGCTCTACCCGTGGTGTATTACGCCTGCTGACGTTTGGCAATACGCCCATTAGCGTGCCCAATACACTGGTGGAGACGCTTCGCGCCCAACCTCACCGCTCAGAAGGGAGCCATACCTATTTCTGCGCAGGCGAAAAAGTCACCATTACTGACGGCCCCTTTAAAGACCTTGACGCTATATTCGAGCGCTGCAAGGGCGAAGAGCGCGCCATTGTGTTGCTGAATGTACTCCAGCGCCCGCAACACCTTAACGTGCCGATTGAACTGTTGCGTAAGCCCTGAAAGGTGAGCCCCCCAACGGTTCGAATCAAAAGGCTATCAGAAGACGTTCATAAGATTATCCTGCTAATGTTGAGCCCTACAGTGGCCTGCTTGGCATATCGCACAAGGATAATTCAATGAACCTCGACCCTCATTACTACCCGGCCGCCTCCCGACGCATGGTGACGTTGGGTAAGCGCGGCATGGTCGCCACCTCCCAAACGCTTGCCGCCCAAGTGGGTGCCGATATTCTGCGTAATGGCGGCAACGCGATTGACGCGGCTATTGCGACAGCCGCCGCACTTACCGTGGTTGAACCCACCTCCAACGGTATTGGCAGCGATGCATTTGCCCTGGTATGGGTGAAGGATACATTACACGGCCTTAATGCCAGCGGCAGAGCCCCAATGGGGATTAGTATTGACGCCGTACGAGAGCTTGGCCTGGATGCAATGCCCGCCCACGGACTAACCCCAGTGACCGTACCCGGCGCCCCCGCTGCCTGGGCCACGCTTTCTGAGCGCTTTGGCAAGCTTCCCCTTGCGACACTGTTGGCCCCGGCGATTACCCTGGCCGAAGAGGGCTTTGCAGTTTCTCCCGTGGTGAGTCAGCTATGGCACAAAGCCTTCACCCGTTACAAGCAGTACAACCGCCCTGAGTTTGCCCCCTGGTTTGAACACTTTGCGCCACACGGCCATGCCCCAAAAGCGGGCGACATTTGGCATTCACCCGACATGGCCAACACGCTACGCGCGATAGCTGAAAGCGGCGCCAATGCGTTCTACGAAGGCGAGCTAGCCGATGCCATGGATGCTTTTTCGCGCCAGCATGGGGGCTTTCTACGTAAGGAAGATCTTGCAGCCTTTAGACCTGAATGGGTTGACCCAATTAGCATTCGTTATCGCGGTCATGATATCTGGGAAATTCCGCCCAACGGCAGCGGTTTAATCGCGCTACAGGCACTCGGCATGCTGGAAGCACTGGGCGATGAGCCACGCGATGCGGTTGAATCGCTGCATCGTCGCATCGAAGCGACCAAGCTGGGTTATGTGGATGGGCTGCGTTATATCACCGAGCGTGAAGATATGACACCAAGCGTCGAACAGATGCTCTCACCGGCCTACTTGGCACAGCGCAGTAAGCTGATCGGAAACGAAGCCATTGACCCCGTACACGGCAATCCACTTCTGGGCGGCACGGTATACCTCGCCACTGCGGATGACGAAGGCAATATGGTCTCGTTTATCCAAAGCAACTTTGAAGGCTTCGGTTCAGGTATTGTCGTGCCAGGCACCGGTATCAGCCTGCAAAACCGGGGCTGGTCATTCTCGCTTAACGAAGAAGACGCCAACGTATTGCGCCCCGGCAAGCGCACCTACCACACCATTATCCCCGGCTTTATCACCAAGGATAATCAAGTGGTCGGCCCCTTCGGCGTTATGGGCGGTTACATGCAGCCTCAAGGCCACGTACAGGTAGTTACCAGCCTACTGGAAGACAGGCTCAACCCACAGGCGGCACTGGACCTACCGCGCTGGAAATGGGTAGCAGGCAAAAACGTTGAGGTGGAACCCAGCTTTCCCGACCACCTCGCCCAAGCATTAGAACGGCGCGGGCATCACATTGTCAGGACGAACGATGCGCTAACCTTTGGCCGCGGGCAAATCATCCTCCGCAACGCCGCCACCGGCACATTCCAGGGCGGCACCGAACCCCGCACAGATGGCGCCGTCCTGCCCGTATAGCGCCGATAAACGCCATTACCGCGCCCGCACGATAACAAATGCCGTGCCCGGCGTGCGTCACATCGAGATGTGATGAACCATCGCCACAATAACAATGCCGAGCCCCATGGTTGAGCCACGCCACCTCAACATGGCAATTGTAGCGCGTGGTAACGCAGGCGAGGAACGAGCCTGCGGCACCCGCGAAAGGCGGCGCCAGCCGCCCGGATGTGCCGCCTTGGCCCAGAGCCGCACCCAACCCTAACCCCGGCAGCGCAGGGCGCTGCTTTTGCGCCGGGCCGCCGCTGCGGGTGCGCTTCGCTTACCGCGCACTACGGTTGAAGCACTCCGCATTGATATGCGCAGAATTGTAGCGCGCGGTAACGCAGGCGAGGAACGAGCCTGCGGCACCCGCGAAAGGCGGCGCCAGCCGCCCGGATGCGCCGCCTTGGCCCGGAGCCGCACCCAACACCAACCCCGGCAGCGCGGTGCGCTGCTTTTGCGCCGGGCCGCGCCGCTGCGGGTGCGCTTCGCTTACACCGCACTACGGTTACAGCACTCTGCATCGATATACGCAGAATTGTAGCGCGTGGTAACGCAGGCGAGAAACGAGCCTGCGGCACCCGCGAAAGGCGGCGCCAGCCGCCCGGATGTGCCGCCTTGGCCTAGAGCCGCACCCAACCCTAACCCCGGCAGCGCAGGGCGCTGCTTTTGCGCCGGGCCGCCGCTGCGGGTGCGCTTCGCTTACACCGCACTACGATTGAGCCTCACCAACATGGCGATGATGGCTGGCGATATGCACCGCATTACGTTTAAATACCGTTTAACTGACTTTGTTAACATTCTGCTTTTCTAAGCAAAACACTGCGACTTTGGTCTAAATTCCACTATTTTTTTACCCATTCCGAAACGACATAGGGTATGCAAGAAAGCGCATCCCTCGTTTAATGTCCCTCAAATAGCTGACCAGCTAACAACGTCTTTAGTAATTACACATGGTATTTTTTCATGCCCTACGTTCACGATACGCTGTCCCGTTTAAAGCTTAGCAGTCCCGCTCAGGTTGAATTTTATCAAGCGGCAGAAGAAGTATTAGAGTGTTTGCGTCCTCTGTTTGAGCGCCAGCCGCACTACCTACAGCACAGCATTATTGAACGTATGGTCGAACCAGAGCGCCAAATCATGTTCCGCGTTTGCTGGTTAGATGATGCTGGCCGCGTACAGGTCAACAAAGGCTATCGTATTCAGTTCAACTCAGCCCTTGGGCCCTACAAAGGCGGCTTACGCTTTCACCCAAGCGTTACGGCAGGCACCATCAAGTTTTTAGGGTTTGAGCAGATTTTCAAAAATGCCTTAACCGGACTGCCTATCGGCGGCGGCAAAGGTGGCTCTGACTTCGACCCGAAGGGTAAGTCAGACAACGAAATCATGCGTTTTTGCCAAGCCTTCATGTCAGAGCTTTACCGCCACATCGGCCCTACCCGCGATGTACCGGCTGGCGACATTGGGGTTGGCGCGCGTGAAATCGGCTATATGTATGGGCAGTACAAACGCCTGACAGGTCGCTATGAAGGCGTATTAACCGGCAAAGGCCTAAATTGGGGCGGCTCGCTTGGTCGTAAAGAAGCCACCGGATACGGCGCTGTTTACTTCGCGCAAAACATGCTGGCGGCCCGCGGCGAGACCCTGGGAGGCAAAACCTGCCTGGTATCTGGCGCGGGGAACGTGTCCATTTACACCATCGAAAAACTGTATGAGCTGGGCGCCACCCCCATCACCTGTAGCGACTCACGCGGCACAGTCCACGATCCAAAGGGTATCGACCTTGGGCTTCTTAAGCAGCTTAAAGAAGTCAAACGGGTATCGCTTGAAGAGTACCTAAGCGAGCATCCTGACGCGCACTACATTAGCGCACGGGATTATCCGCAAGGTGGGCATGCGGTTTGGCACATTCAGGCAGACGCCGCTTTCCCCTGTGCCACCCAAAACGAGCTAACCGAGCTTGATGCCAAAACGCTCCTCGCCAATCAGATTACCTGCGTGAGCGAAGGCGCCAACATGCCTTCGACCACCGAGGCTGTTGACTGCTTCCTGGCCGCTAAAATTGCCTATGGCCCAGGTAAAGCCGCTAATGCCGGCGGCGTGGCGACAAGCCAACTGGAGATGGCGCAGAACAGCAGCATGGAGCAGTGGCCCTTGGAAAAAGTTGACCAAAAACTCAAAGAGATAATGGCCAATATTTTCCAGCAGTGCGCCACCACGGCGGAAGAGTTTGGCGACCCCACCAACCTGGTACTGGGCGCTAATATTGCCGGGTTCAGAAAGGTGGCGGATGCCATGATTGAGCAAGGAGTAATGTAATCGCCTTCCTCTGCTAGATCGCTTACACTGGTCATGGCGAACAGTCCTCCCTTTTCAGGGAGGACTGTTTTTATTGACAGCTATAAAATCGTTTATTTACTGTTAAATAAAATTATCCGATTGATTTCATTGCTTTCCAAGGAGAGTGACCATGGGACAACGTCCTCCCATTACTATTAACCGTCTTGATGCAGAGCGCTTGCAGCGCTTGATTGATAACGCTACGGATAAGGAACTTGCCGTGGCCACGCTGCTTGAGGAAGAGCTATCCCGCGGGGAAGTGATTGATCCTCAGGAAATCCCCGACAACGTGGTCAGCATGAACAGCCAAATCCGCTTCACTGACTTAACCCGTGGGCGCCAAATGGTGCGTACACTGGTTTACCCACATGCACTCAGCACGGTTGAGGACGGCATTTCGGTAATGGCACCCATTGGCGCGGGCCTTATCGGCCTTAAAGTAGGCGATATTATTGATTGGCCTTTACCCAATAACTCCGAAGTCCGCCTGCGTATCGACGCCATCTTGTGGCAGCCCGAACGCGAACAGCAGCACCATCGTTAAACGCTCTTACCGCCTTTTGGCACCATCGCGGGCGCGCCAAAGCCCTGCCGCGCACTACATTCAAACCTTGTAATGTGGCGTTAGCGCACCCGCGAGCAAAATGCCCTCAAGATGACATACACCTCATAAGCCATTAACCTTACCTCGTAATATTTATAATATTTTAAAGGAAGGCAGTAATGGCAATTTATCGGCGAGCCTACGTGCCCGGAGGCAGCTATTTCTTTACGGTCGTGACCCATTCACGCCAGCCGCTACTCGCCGATCAACTCAATATTAATGCGCTTGGGAGAGCTTTTCGTCGAGTACGCGAGGAGCAACCTTTTGTGATGGAGGCATTTGTACTTCTCCCCGACCACCTTCACTGCCTTTGGACCCTCCCGGAAGATGATTCTGATTACTCTTCTCGTTGGAGAGATATCAAAAAGTATGCATCGAAAGATTTCCTCCTTCCCCCTGGAAACCCAAACGCTTGGCAACGAGGCTTTTGGGAGCACGTTATTCGGGACGAAAACGACTGGCAGCAGCATATCGATTACATTCACTATAACCCGGTGAAACACGGCTGGAGCAGAGCACCTCGCGATTGGAAGTGGTCAAGCTTCCATCAATACGTAAAAAAAGGGTGGTACGAAAGCGATTGGGGTTCAGAACGCATTCCCGACGTTTCCACAATGGACTGGGAATAACAGCCCATGAGCAGCATCTATAGCCGCATCCAACCCCGGCAGCGCGGTGCGCTGCTTTGCGCCGGGCCGCCGCTGCGGGTGCGCTACGCTTACACCGCACTACGGTTGAAGCATGCGCAGAATC